>CANBLA010000005.1 GCA_947369305.1 uncultured Clostridia bacterium | reverse complement strand
TCTGTTAACTTATTTGGTGAAAATATACCTTTTGGTAATTTAATCTTTTCATCATCCATTGGTTACAGATTAGGAATCGAAATCTGTGAAGATCTTTGGTCTGTTATTCCGCCCAGTTCTTATCTGTCATTGGCGGGTGCGAACATTATCGCAAACTTATCTGCCAGCAATGAATTAGTTGGTAAAGATGAGTACCGCAGAGAGCTTATTAAAACGCAGAGTTCACGAACTATTTCAGCGTATCTTTATACTTCTACTGGTTTTTCTGAATCAACCAGTGATTTGGTATTTGGAGGTAGTGGCTATGCTTTCGAAAATGGTACGCAATTGGCCGCATTTGAGCGTTTTCAAATCAAAGATCAAATTAAGATATTTGATGTTGATATCGATGCCTTAACAAGTGAGAGAATTGCAAACAAAACATTTAGTGATAGCAAGAAAAACTTATGTCAATCTTATCAAGAGATTTTCATTTCTCAAGACGCAATTCATGAGAAAAACTACTCACTTAACCGAACTGTAAAAGCTTATCCATTTATTCCGTCGCGAAATGAAGATGCACGTAGCAAAGTCTGCAAGGAAATCATTTCAATCCAATCAACAGGGTTAGCAAGAAGATTACAGCAAGTTCATAACACAAAAGTAACAATTGGAATTTCAGGTGGATTGGACTCTACATTAGCTTTACTCGTTTGTAACGAAGCTTTTAAGAAGTTAAAACTGTATCCTTCTGGAATTATGGGAATTACAATGCCAGGCTTTGGTACAACAGACCGTACCTATAACAATGCTGTTAAATTGTGTAAGGTACTGGGTATAAGCTTACGTGAAATTTCTATCAAAGACGCTTGTATACAACACTTTAAGGATATTGGTCACGACGCTAATATACATGACATTACCTACGAAAACACACAAGCACGGGAGCGGACCCAGATTTTGATGGATATTGCCAACAAAGAACATGGCATTTTAGTCGGTACTGGAGACTTATCTGAATTGGAATTAGGCTGGTGCACTTACAACGGCGACCATATGAGTATGTATGGTGTTAATTGTTCCATTCCAAAAACGCTCGTAGAAGATCTGATTGGATGGTATGCATTTGAGGCAAAAGAAGACAATCCAGGACTCAAAGAGATTTTATTGGATATTATTAATACACCAATTAGTCCGGAGTTACTTCCAACGGATGGAAAAGAAATTGTGCAAAAAACAGAAAACACCGTTGGTCCCTATGAAGTCATTGATTTCTTCATCTATAATTTCCGTCGGAAACGATTTTCTCGTGATAAAATTCTGTATTTAGCAGCAATTGCTTTTAAAGAATTTTATTCAGAAGAAGAACTTTTAAAATATTATAATTCATTCATTAAGAGGGATTTCCAGAACCAGTTTAAGCGAAATTGTATTCCGGATGGTCCTAAAGTTGGAACTGTAAGCGTTTCCCCCAGAGGCGATTTGAGAATGCCGTCTGATGCTGATGCGAACAATTGGTAAATTGTAATTATTATTTTGGATTCGAAATGAGTAGGTATGTGCCTACTCATTTCTGTTTTATAATTGTATTCTATTCTTCCTTTTATTTTTTCAACATATTTTAAAATGTAACATCTTCTTTTTTATATTACATTTTGGTAACATTTAACACAGATTAAAACTTTTATGGTATAATTTGTTATGGTAGGGATATTATGTATTGTTTGCCTAGTGTTTATAGATTTTAGGCAAAATTTCATTATAACACTTGAAAGGAATGTGAAATAGATGGACTTACATTCACCAAAAAATCGAATTTTACTAAAAAATTGCCTTGTCGTGAAACGACACGCGCTTAAATTGGCAGAAGAAACTAAATCAACCATAGATGAACTTAGCTATTATTTTAATCTTTATCAAATTTTACAATCAGATGATGTAGAAACTTTGATGGCTACTTTAAAAAATTCTGCTTTAGAAGAAAAATATATAGCTTTTAATCAAACAATTCTTTCAACTCCAGCAAAAGATATTGCTAGAGAATATGTTGCTTTAACAAAATCACTTATGCAAGAAAATAATGCATATTCAGATAAAAAGTTTGAGGATTTACAAGCTGCTTTTTACAAAGGAAATGAAGACTTGCTTGATACAGATAAATCTGAACATACACAAATTTGGGAAGAAGAACCCTCTTATGAGCTATCACAAGATTATTTAACAGAAGAGCAACAAAACTATCTAGATGCAATGGGAAATTTACTTCGTCAGAACTCACCACAAACTATGAATCCAAATCAATTAAAAGATTTTGCTTCCCAATTTAGTAAACTTTCTTTTGCTCTGGGAAAAAGTAAATTTGAGCAAACTTTCGCAGAAGAAGGAAAAACAATTCTTGCTATGCAAATTACCTGTCATACATTAGACTCTTTAAAAACAGTATATGAAACAAGTTTCACACTTTTGGATGCTCAAAATCATGAAACACATCAATCTATTCATGAATTGGCCTCGACTTCCATTTCTACTTTAACTTCTTATCAGACTTTATGTTATTCTTATCTTGAAGCAACAAATTTAAGTCGGAGCAAGTCAAATCAACCCAGACATAATTGCGCTAAAAATGTCAACTTTTTCAGAATGTTACCAAAAATTAAAAGAATTGATGCCAAAATCTTTCTTTAAAGTAGTCAAAAATTCACTTACTTATTCTGCTGAATCCAATTTTGAACCAAGTCAAGAGCTTGAAATTACATACAATAATCCAATCGAACAAAAAGATGAGGAAATTTCAATTTAAATTAAAAAAACTTGAACTTTATTTCAAAAATAAAGTTCAAGTTTTTTATTATCCTATTTCATACAAAAAATATTTCGAAAATTCATAATTATCATTCTTTAAAATGACTACTTTTACTTGATGTATTTTTAAATCAACCTCTTTGCCTGTGCTATATTCTGCCATTTGAGTATCCGTCATAAAAGCTAATTGATAGGCAATTTCCATTTTCTCTTCCTTCTTAGTAATAGCATCTATTTTCAAGCAATACGGAGTTATTTCAGATGTCTTTGTTTTGCTATAAACATTTTTTTCTACATCATAACTATAACCACTTTCTAAGCTAGCTTCTACTCTTGCAATTCCAGCATTTAGTTCTTTTAAGACTTGATTAACAACATTTACATCATAACATTTTTGTCCACTTTCATTGATTTCTACTTCATAGGCAGAACACATTGTGTCAATAAAATTAGTTGCTAAATCTAACTTTTTAACATTTTCATTTGGCTGGTCCTCTCGAATTAAATTTCCTATAATTGATAAATACTGTTTTAATTCCTCTTCATTCATTCCTAAAACTTTTACGTTATCACTATACTCTGATTGATCATAAATCGACAAATTTGCTTTGGTAGAGCCTAACGTATAGACAGATAAAACAATTACCAATAAAATTATTAATAAAAATGCTATAGCAAGCTTTCTTAAATGCTTTTTTAAATCTTTATCTGTCATCAAAATTCACCTTCCTTTACTTTTATTATACATAAAAAAGTGATTTTAGTCAAGAATTACTTTATCAATGCTTTATCTAGTATTGTATTATTTTTTACATTTAACAAAATTCCTCATATAATGATACTTTTTATTATTCCAAACCAAACAAAATACACTCACCAGCAAAGCAAAAATCTCCGCAAAAACAATCGCAAGCCAAATACCATCCAATCCCAAAATCATTGGAAGAACCAATATCGCAATTACTTGAAATAACAACGTTCTCGAAAACGAAATTAGGGCAGAAACCGCTCCATTATTGAGTGCTGTAAAAAATGAAGAAGCAAATATGTTAAACCCACTAATCAAATATGAAATCGCAAATAATCGAATCGCTCTCGTGCTCATTTCCAGCAACTCTGGGCTGTAACTTACAAAAATAGATGCTAACAATTTCGCTGATATTTCTGCCAATCCAGTCATGATAACTGCCGAAATACCAATTAATTTCAAACTCTTCTTTAGCAAACTTTTCAATTCATCCGTATTTTCTGCCCCATAATGAAAGCCAACAATTGGCGCTGTTCCAATCGAATAGCCCAAATACGTTCCTATAAAAAGAAAGCCTACATACATAATAATTCCATAAGCCACAACACCATCAGAACCTGCATATTTCATAAGTTGCATATTATACAGCATATTAACAAGTGACATCGATAAATTCGTCAGCATTTCTGATGAACCATTCGTACAAGCTTGCCAAATCGCTTTTCCATCAAATTTTGCTTTCGTCAACCTCAAAACCGTTCCATTATTTCTCATAAAAAAGACAAGTGGTACAATTCCCCCTATCAACTGGCTCATTCCCGTTGCCAAACCTGCGCCTAAAACTCCCATTTTAAGTACATACATAAAGAGCCAATCTAGCCCCATATTCATCACACCTGTGATTACTGAAATAACCAATCCAAACGTTGGCTTTTCTGCCACAATTAAAAAACTCTGAAATGCATTTTGCAAAATAAACGCAACCAAAAAAATCAGTATCACTTTTCCATAAATCATGCAATTTTCAAGCATTGCATCATCTGCTCCTAGTAAAACGGAAGCTGGTTTTATCAGCACGATTCCCATTACTGTAAACACTAAACCAATGATGATTAATAAATAAATCAACATCGAAAAATATTCTCTTGCTTTTTCTCGTTTCCCTTCCCCAATTGTCTTTGAAACTAACGCACTTCCACCTGTTCCAAACATAAAACCCACGGTTCCAAAAATCATTAAAATTGGCATAATCAAATTAACAGATGCGAACGCATCAGAGCCCACACAATTGGACACAAATATTCCATCCACTACACCATAAATCGATGTAAATATCATCATAATGATGGTTGGTATCGTAAATTTAATTAATTTTTTATAGGTAAAATGTTCTGCTAATTGAATTTTCATTTTTTATTCCCTCCTAAAGTTCGTAATGGCTATTGTAGTATATTATAAAAATATTGTCAATCGTTTTTTCGACTTTTTTCAAAATTCCCTTGTTATAGCTTAACATAATTTAAACAATTGACATACTATATTTTATAGGAGGCTTAAAAAAGTGGAAAATATAATTTATAGTATTGGTGGAATTCTAATACCATTTATCGGAACATCACTTGGCAGTAGCATGGTATTTTTTATGAAAAAAGATATGAGTAGCAAATTAAAAAAATTAATTGTAGGATTTGCAGCAGGTGTTATGATAGCAGCAAGTGTGTGGTCTCTGATTTTACCGTCTGTTGAAATGGCAGAAAATCAAGGAACCATTTCTTGGATACCCGCAGCCGTTGGATTTGCTTTAGGTGTTGCTTTTTTGTTATTGATTAACCAGTTGGCAAAAAAAATGGAAGAAAAAGAAGATGGAAAAAGTATCAATATGCTAACCTTTTCTGTTACCCTACATAATATTCCAGAAGGAATGGCAGTAGGTGTCTGTTTTGCAGGATTTTTAGCAGGAAATGCAGGAATTGCCTTACTAGAAGCAATTGTGTTAGCCATTGGAATTGCCATTCAAAATATTCCAGAAGGCGCCATTATTTCGATGCCACTAAAAATGAATGGCATGAGTCGAAAAAAAGCCTTTTTAAAAGGGGTATGGTCAGGAATTGTAGAGCCAATTGCAGCAATCATAACTGTATTATTAATCAATGTTGTTGTTCCAATTTTGCCCTATTTATTAAGTTTTGCAGCAGGAGCCATGATTTATGTCGTAACGGAAGAACTTGTGCCAGAAATGCACGAGGGAAAAAAATCTAGCTTGGGCGTCATTGGTGTAACAATGGGATTTATTGTCATGATGGTATTAGATATTGTGTTAGGTTAAGAAAACAAATACTCAAAACAAAAACAGGTAGCTTAGAACTACCTGTTTTACTTGCTTTATTTAAAATAAATCGTCGGATTTACTGCAATCCCATCTTTATACATTTCAAAATGCAAATGACAATCATCTGCTACTTCAAAACTAGCTGTTTCACCAACCGTGGCAATTGTTTGTCCTTTTTCAACCTCTTCGCCTTCTTTCACAAACTCTGTTGTCAAAAGATTCGAATATACTGACTTAAACCCATTCCCATGTGCAACAATTACTGTAAGACCATATCTTGGGTCATTTTTAATACTTTCCACAGTTCCCTTTTCGCTCGCAACAACCACACTTGCTTTATCTGCCTTGATGTCAATTCCGCTATGTGTACACCATTCATCCAATGTTTCTGAATACACCAACGTATCCATCGCAAAATCTTTTGTAATATCTCCTGCAACTGGCGCTTGGAAAGAAAGTTCTTCTGTCACTTCTTGTTTTGGCTCTTCTCTCTTTGGTGCTTCTTCTATCTTTGGCTTGTCTACTACATTTTCCTCTGGTTTTACGATCGAAGTTACTGGTTCTTTGCTTTCTGGTGTTTTCACCGTATTTTCCACAGTTGTATTAGTATCTAGTTCCACTTCAACTCGATTCTCATCCGCTACATTTTGCACACCTTTATCTTGTGAATAACTTGCCTCTTCCAACTCTTCATTCGAAACAATATTTTCTTCGTTTTGCGTCAAAGCAAACAAATTAGCTTCTGCCTCATCACTTAATTTTTTACTATACATCACAAAAATGGTTACACAAGCAATCACGGACAAACCAACTGCCACAGCAAATGTTGTAACCATTTTTCTCTTTTTTTCTTGTTCAAAAAAATCTCTTCTACCCATATAAAAATCATTCCTTTCGTATTTTTATATTGGTAGTATTTGCTTATTTTAAAAAAATATTCAAAAATTGTTTTTTATTTTTTATCGCGGACAATTGCTACTCTCGCCTACAAATTAATTATTTGTTCCCAAGGCAAATCTGGTTTTCCAAAATGCCCATAATTTGTGGTTTTTTTATAGATTGGTTTGCGCAAATCTAAGGTTTCAATAATACCACGTGGTGTCAAATCAAATTTTTGTTCAATTTTTTGAATGATTTCTTCTTCTGGAATTGTCGCTGTACCAAATGTGTCTACCAAAATCGAAACTGGTTTTGCAACACCAATTGCATACGAAAGCTGAATTTCACATTTTTTAGCATACCCATTTGCCACCACATTTTTCGCCACAAATCTTGCCATATAACAAGCGGAACGATCCACTTTTGTCGGGTCTTTCCCTGAAAATGCGCCTCCACCATGACGACTATAACCGCCATACGTATCCACAATAATTTTTCTTCCCGTCAGACCACTATCGCCCAAAGGTCCACCAATGACAAATCTTCCTGTTGGATTAATGTAATATTTTGTGTTTTCATCCAACAATTCTTTTGGCACAATTTCAAAAATGACTTTTTCTTTGATTTCTTTTTTCAAAGTTTCTAAATTGGCTTGTTCTGTATGCTGTGTTGAAACAACAATGGTATCTACACGAACTGGCTTGTCTTCGTCATATTCAACCGTCACTTGCACTTTTCCATCAGGACGTAGGTAATCTAAAATTGCTTGTTTTCGAACATCGGTCAAGCGTTTTGCCAATTTATGCGCTAAGTAAATTGGCATTGGCATAAAATCTTTTGTTTCATCTGTTGCAAAACCAAACATCATACCTTGGTCTCCTGCGCCTTCTGATTTAAGATTTTCGCCTTCTTTATCTTCATATGACTTGTCAACTCCCATCGCAATATCTGGCGACTGTTTCGAAATATTAATCAAAACTTGGCAAGTTCTGTAATCGATATCCAATGTTTCATCTTGATAGCCAACTTCTTTAATCGCATTTCTAACCACTTCTTCCAAATTTACATCAGCAACTGACGAAATTTCTCCTGTTAGCAAAATTTGCCCTTTTCCAGCTACTGTTTCACATGCAACCCTAGCATAGGGGTCTTTTTCAAAAAAACAATCCAAAACACTATCTGAAATAAAATCACACAATTTATCTGGATGCCCTTCTGTTACACTTTCTGACGTAAATAATTTCTTCATTTTAATCCTCCTTATATTTTTATTGATATGTTACAAGCAAAAAACAAAACCCTTGCCAAATGCAAAGGTTCATCATCCGATTTTTTAAAATCATCAGCCAAAGCATTCGCCTTGTCGGTATTAGCACCTTATTTTGAAATAGGTTGCTGTGGAGTCATAGAGCCGATTCTCTCGTCCACTCTTGATAACATATTTTTCTCATTTTACATTTTTCTACAGCTTTTGTCAAGCTTTTTTTAACAAATTTCTTACTTTTTCTAGCACAATGCTAAAGCCAACTTCATTATTCTCTCTATTGGCTGGCACTATGATATCTGCTTTCTTTTTGCATGGTTCCACATATTTTTCATGCATTGGTTTTAAGGTATCTTTATATTTGGCAAGAATATATTCTAAATTTAAACCTCTTTGCTTTTGATCTCGCTCAATCAGCCTTGTTAAGCGAATATCACTATCGGTGTCCACAAAAATTTTAATGTCCATCAAATCGGAAAGTGTTTCATTTTCTAAAACTAAAATTCCTTCTATCACAATAATCGAAGCTGGTTCAACTATGACCGTTTCTTTTTCGCGCAAACGTTCTGTATAGGAATAAATTGGTCTTTCGATAGTTTCTCCTGCCATTAATTTTTGGACGTGAGAAATAAGCAAATCTGTTTCATAGGCTTCTGGGCAATCGTAATTTCGTTGTTCTCTTTCTGCCTTGGTTAGGTTTGTTAAACTTTTGTAGTAAAAATCGTGTGTTAAAATAATCACATCACTTTTAAATTCATCTTTTATTTTAGTGGCCAATGTTGTTTTTCCTGAAGCGGTTCCCCCTGCAATTCCTATTATAATTGGTTTTTCCATTTTCTCTCCTTTTTAATCGCCTGGCTCAATTCCTTCTAAATTTTCCAAACGTTTTCTCCTTTTTTCAGCTTCGTCTTGTCTTCTCTCTAAAACTTTGTGTAATTCATTTAGAACAATACCAACTCCGCCATGATTATTATCTTTTACGGTGACAATATTTGCAACTTTTTTTAATTCATCACTTGCATTTTTCATGGCAATTTTCAAGCCAGCTTCTTGCAACATTTCTATATCATTTCCGCCATCTCCAATAGCAATAATTTCTCTTTTTTCAATCCCCAAATAATTTGCCAAAGTTTCAATTGCCATTGCTTTGGTAACACCTTCTTGCATAATATCATGATAACAAATGGTTTCTATTTTTCCTTGTTCGTCTACACCCGGTGTTGTTCGTGTGCATCTTCCTGAAATTTGCAAACCAGAAATTTGGCTAAGTTTGCTGTAAGCTTTATCTAATTCTTCTTCAGTTCCATTGACTGCAAAAAGCGGAATAGAATCTTCTAAACTCATCATATAGCTTTCTAAATCTTCTTGATAATTAAAGGGTAGTCCCATATTATCATACATTGGGTCAATCACGCGCCTGTAGGAATAGCTAGCATCTGCTACTTCGCACTTTGTTGTCATGCACTCATATTCTAAACCATTTTCTTTGCATACATCAATTAAGGCTTGAATTTGTTCGGGTGACAAAGATTGATTAATCAGACATTCTTCTTTTTGAAGATCCATTAATATCGCACCATTGGTCGCAATGATATACCCTTCAAATTCCTTTCCACCTTGCTTTGCAATATATCTTGCAACTTCTAATGGTCTAGCGGTTGCAATAACAGGAATAATGCCAAAATCTTGGTGCAGTCTTTTAATTGATTGTATGTTTATTTCTGGTATTTTTTTGTCATCATCTAATAAAGTACCATCTAAATCTGTTACTAACATTTTATACATAATCATGCTCCTTTTATGTTTTATTATCATGATTATACCATATTTTACATAAAATGTCAAATACCTACTTTATTTTGTCTCAAACCAGCTCTTTCCTTCTTGTAAATCAATCTCCAAATCTACTGCCAAGTGCGCCACATTTTGCATACAATTTTTTAAAATCTGCCCTACCTCTTCTTTTTCATTTTCCAATGCTTCGATAATTAATTCATCATGAATTTGCAAAACAATTTGGGATTGTAAATTTCTTTTCTTCAATTCTTTGTAAACTTCAATCATGGCAATTTTCATTATATCTGCTGCTGTACCTTGAATGGGAGCATTCATAGCTGCTCGATCACCAAACTTTCTAACCATATAATTGTTCGAATTTATTTCTGGAATATATCTTCTTCGATGAAACATAGTTTCCACATAGCCATTTTTTCTAGCCTTTTCAATTTCGTGTTCCATAAATTCCCCAATTCCATGATATTTTTCCAAATACGCATCAATGTATTGCTTGGCTTCTTTCCTTCTAATTCCTAACTGTTCTGCCAAACCAAAATCACTAATACCATACACAATTCCAAAATTAACTGCCTTGGCGTGACTTCGCATTTCCTTTGTTACCTCTTCTAATGGCACATTAAATACTTGAGAAGCACAAATTTTGTGAATATCACTATGTGCTTGAAAAGCATTTATCATTCCTTCATCTTGAGACATATGGGCTAAAATTCTAAGTTCAATTTGTGAATAATCCGCATCTAAAAAGACTTTTCCTTTTTCTGGTTTGAATAATTTTCTAATTTCTTTGCCTAGCTCTGTTCTTGTTGGAATATTCTGTAAATTAGGCTCTGTACTACTAAGTCTTCCTGTTGCAGCAACCGTTTGATGAAAAGTTGTATGCACACGATTGGTTTTTGGATTAATATATGGCAACATTCCTTCTACAAATGTGGAATTTAATTTGGAAACTTGTCTATATTCCAAAACTTTTTCTATGATAGGATGCTCATTTTTTAATTTTTCTAATGTATCCACATCGGTTGAATAACCACTTTTGTTTTTCTTTTTAAAAGGCAATTCCAGTTTTTCAAATAAAATTTCACCAAGTTGTTTTGGAGAATTGACATTAAATTCTTCTCCTGCCAATGCATAAATCTCTTGACTTAATGTTTCGATTTGCCTTTTTAAATCATAAGACATTTTTTCAATATCGATTTTATCTACAAAAACCCCAGTAAATTTCATTTCTGCCAAGATTTCTGCACTTGGCATTTCAATTTCGTAAAATAAAGTAAGCTCCTCTACCTTTTTTAGCTCATTCTCCAGAATTGGCTTAGTTTGCCCAATAATATAACTATACATTGGATATTTGTAATCGATTTTTTCTAAGGAAAAGTCTTCTTCATCAAAAAAACTAGTTTGCACATTTTCTCTTTCTTCCTGTTTGGTATATTCTTCTAAATCTAAGTTCAAATATTGTTTTGCAATTTCTTCCAAAGCATACAAATTCGTTCCAGAATTTAATAGATACATGGCAATTTTGCTATCAAACATCATATTTTTAGCTTTGATACCTGCTTGTTTTAATAAAATATAATCATCTTTAATTTGATATCCACATTTTAAAATCTCTTCATTTTCAAAAACTTCTCTTAAAACTTGGGCATCAAAACTAGCTTGATAAACCTTTTTTTCTTCTTTTACATAAACATTTATTTTGGTTATTTTTTTCTTGATAATTAAGGCATTCTCATCTTTTTCTGTTTGGAAAAAATAATTCATTTCCCTTTGAATTTTTAGTTTCTGAACAAGTTCTTGTGGCATAATTTCCACAAGTTTAAATAAATCTTCGATTTTTTTCTCCGTCTTGCTTTCCATATTTTCCAATGCAAAACGTTCAATAAAGCGCTTAAAACGAAGTTCTTTAAACAATTCCAAAACAACTGGTTTATCCCAAGGCCCTACTTTAAATTCTTCCAAATTTTTTTCAATCGGGCTGTTTACATCAATCATACCAAGCTTTCTTGAAAGTATAGCCATTTCTTTATTGTTTTCGATATTTTCTTTTTGTTTTCCTTTTAAATTCGTTTCTCCTTTTTCTAATTTTTCATATAATTCATCAATGGAATGATATTGCTTGATTAAGTTTAAGGCAGTTTTTTCTCCAATCCCAGGAACTCCCGGAATATTATCTGAAGTATCACCCTGCAAACCTTTGACTTCGATTAGTTGCTCTGGCATAACACCATAGGTTTCCAGAATTTTTGCTTCGTCAAAATCTTCTGTCTCTGTTTTTCCTTGTTTGGTTCTAGGAATTCTTATAGTAGTTTGATTGGTTGCTAGTTGAAACGAATCTCTATCTCCTGTCAAAAGAATGACTTTTAGCCCTTCTTTTTCGCCAAATCGAGATAGTGTTCCTAAAATATCATCAGCTTCAAAACCTTCTTTTTCAATAATTTTTATATTCATTGCTTTTAATACTTTTTTAATAAGTGGCATTTGTGCTGCTAATTCATCTGGCATTCCTTTTCTTGTTCCTTTGTAATCTGCATACATTTCGTGCCTTTTCGTTGGCGCTTTTACGTCAAAAGCAACAACTAAATAGGCAGGATTTTCGTCCTCTATGATTTTAAACATAATATTTAAAAATCCATAAACTGCATTTGTATACGTTCCATCTGCAGTTTGGAGCATCTTGCTCCCCATAATGCCGTAAAATGCTCGATTTAAAATACTATTTCCATCAATCACGATTAATTTTTCCATGATTTTCTCCTTTATTTCACTTTCTATTTTTGAAGATACCTCATAAATCCTTCTAAGCCTTCCACGACATCTTCATACGTTTTATCAAAATTTCCTGTATACCACGGATCGGCAATATCTCTTGGATTTTTAGAAAAATCTAATAATCGATAAATTTTATGTTTCGTATCTTCTCCCACAATTCTTTTGATATTTTTCACATTTTGTTCTTCCATACCAATGATATAATCAAATTTTTCATAATCTTGTTTTGTTATTCTTCTGGCTACATGATTTCCACACTCTATACTCATTTCGTTTAATTTATTTTTCGTTCCATAATGCACTGAATTTCCAATTTCTTCTGTGCTTGTTGCTGCAGAGTCTATATAAAATTTATCTTCTATTCCTTCCTTTTTCACCATATCCTTAAACACATATTCCGCCATTGGCGACCTACAGATATTCCCTAAACATACAAATAATACTTTTATCATGATTTTTACCTTTCCTTTATAAATCAATTTTTGTGGTTATTTAATATCCTCCTATTTTTTATTTAATTTTTTTAATAAAATATATCTGTCTAAATTGCCATACATCTTAGATTTACAAATAATTTTATATTTTCTTTTTAATAAAGTTTTCAAGCTTGCTTTACTAATTCAGTATATAAGTTATTTCCTCTATATTTATCGTGTACAGCACCATTAGTTAATTCTATACACATATTTACTTCATTTTCTAACTGCAACTTTTGAATAATAGAACTATCTTTTTTTAGATCATTGCAAATAATTAAAAATCCAATAATTTTATCGTTATTTATCGCTTTTAATATTAATCCATTATTTTCTAATTGTTTTTTTAAAAAATCTTGATTTGTTCCGTCTATAACATACCATTCTTTATTTTCTAATTTATCCCAGATATCTTTCTTTAGTTTAACAATTTCCTCTATATCATTAATTGTTGCTTCTTCAATTAATATTTCCATTATGATAGCTCCTTTACAATTTACCTTGTTATCTTTCTTTATTTTCTTTTAATCTTCTGAATAATCTATTAAATCAGTAAATTTTCATTCCACGTTTTCATCTTTTCCAAATCTTTTTTTATATGAAAATTATATCTACTTTCCTCCGAAATATCAATTCCTGCACACTAAATTCATAAAGCAAAAAATGCTCTTTCATTGCTGTTTTCAACTATATTCGTATATTTTGTATATTATTTTATTATTAACTTTTATTATTTAATGAATATTTCTTTAGTAATCTACAAATTATATTTTCTATTTGTTTATTAAAATAATCCTTTTTCAAATATTTTCTCACTTCTTCATAGGGAATACTAAATCGTTCTTTTGGGTTTGGCTTTTCTTTACTCAAAATTTCCTCTATTATGTCTTCATTCAATTTTCCTTCTTGTTCCAATTTTTTTAATTGCATAGCTTGACTTAAAGATGGAGTAACTTCATCAATATCAAATATATTTCGTATTATAACTTGATTTTCTTTACTTAAATAGGAAAGTTCAATTGCTGGTCTAAAAGCTATTCTTTTATTATCAACTAATTCTAATAACTCTGGAATTAAATTTGTTAATTTAATATATTTATTTATAATCATATTATTTTCGTTATTTATTTCATCTATAAATTTAGCACAATTCAGATTCCAACTTTCTGAACTTACATCTAAAATGATTTCATAGCATTCATCTTTTTTTCTAACAATTAGTGGTGTTATAATTCCATTAATTACTATACTTTCTAATAGCTGTTTCATTTTTTCATCCATTGATAAATTAAATGGATATTCTGCAAAATTCTTAAGATTTTTAATATCCATGTCTACTAACATATTATAACCATCCTTCAATTATTTGCTATTTCAGTTTTTCTATATCCTCTCCCATAATTTCTAAGTAATCTTTTTCAGCTTGAGTTAAATGGGATTTCATATATTTATCATATTCCATATGTGCTTTTTCTAAGGCTTTTTCATGAGATATTTTTCCAGCACCTTCTAATATTTCTTTATGTGTCATTGTTAAAAATCTATCTAGTTCTTTTATCCAATCTTTCATTGTCATAGGGTGCATATTTAAAGCATTAATTTCTGCTACATCTAAATAAGCTGATACCATTCTATTTAATAAATCTAATTCTTTTTCTGATAAATAATTTTTTGCGATTTCTGTTTCTGCTCTTGTAGGACTATTTCCTCTAAAATTAGTTAATCCAATATTCTCCTTTTCACTATCTACCCTATTGAAAATCACTTCTGCTGCTGTGTTCCCATGAACTGCATAATGCATCTTGTTTTGAACAGTTTTAAAAAATTCTTTTGTTTTTCCATCTCTTGCATCATAGTCAATACTTGTAGCATATATATCTAAAATCTTTCTCCAAAATACTTTTTCTGATGAACGAATATCTCTAATTTTTTCTAGTACTTCTTCAAAATATACGCCACCACCATTATTTTTAAATCTATCTACATTTAAGTTATATCCTTTTATTAGATACTCCTTTATCAATTTATTTGCCCATATTCTAAATTGAGTACCACGAATCGACTTCACACGATATCCAACTGATATAATTAAATCTAAATTGTAAAATTTTGTTTTGTAATTTTTGCCATCTGAGGCAGTTGTCAAGTTTTCCTTGACAACTGAATTTTCATCCAGTTCTTTTTCTTCAAAAATATTTTTTATATGTAAACTTATATTTTGCTTTGTTGTATTAAAAAGTTCTGCCATAGCATTCTGTGTAAGCCAAACATTTTCGTCTTCAAGTCTAACTTGTATTTTAACTTGTCCATCATCAGAAGTATAGATTAATATTTTATTATTATCTTGATTGATAATTTCATTGTCCATTAGACTCCCCCCTTTCTATTTAAAAATTCTACTTATATATTAAATATCATTTTTTATTTTTTGTTCTACAATCTCATTTACATTATCACCTTTTTTAAACTTTATTGGAAAACCATTGACCTTTAGTATCTTTGATTCAATATTCACCTCTATATTAGGATATTCATTATTATAGGTAAATATAGATTTTTCACTTCCCCTTACCTGCTTAATTATACTACTTATATCTTTTTCTGTCACATTTTGAGAATATTGTCCTAATATAGGTGCTATCTCTGCAAGAAGTTCTGTTTTTATAGGTCTAGTTTCATCAATTTTTTGTGTATTAGAAGAGTAATTTAAACATCTTAAAATTATATCATAGTTTTCTCTAATAATTTTATCATTTTCATTTTCTAAAAACTCTAATTCCTTTATTGCAGAACTTGGCTTACTATCAAATATATAATCTTTTGTATGCATATAATAAGATTCTAAAGCTCCTTTTCTTAAAATAAAACATCCACATTGTTCTAGAATTTCAAATAAAACTATTAGTCTTTTCTTTATAGTTACCCAATCTTCACCATTTTTCCATTGTAATATTTCAGTATCATCATTAGAAAATAACATTGCTGTCAAAGCTCTTTTTAATTTTTTTTCATTATCAGTTTGTTCATTATCTTTCCAATAAGGATGATTTTCATAAATACTTTTTAAACTTTCTTCATTTTCTCTACATAATTGATACAAATCATTCTTTGAATCTTTTACAAATTGTTGTAAATTTCTATGACCTTTTTCTATTGCAAATCGCTTTGCTATATCACTATTTACAAATAGATTAATAACTTCATTATCATCTGCAAAGGAATCCAAATCTGTTAATATTATCGGTTTCTTTCCTATTAACTCCATAAATTTCACTGTTATAGGAAATTGTCCTTTTCCTTCTACTGGCACAATTTGAGTTCCTGCTACTCCCAGATTTAATTCGTATTTGTTATCAAAATAATTACACAATATTAAATCACTAATTCCTTCAACCAATAATGGTCTTTTTGAAAAAAAAGCTGATTTATATGATTGACTCATTCTAATAATTAATTCCTTCAACTTTTTGTTTTTTAAAACATCATCTAATGGTTCTATTTGCTTTGGTGAACTTCCATCATCTAAAAAGAAAACATAATTAGGTAAATCATTAACTTTATTAATATCAATTATTTCAGTAGAATGTGTCGACATTACAATCAATTTTTTTCCTTGCTCATTATAATCTCCAGCAACTTTTTTTATTTCATTTAGCACAAATCTTTGTAATTGTGGATGTAAAGATACTTCTGGCTCATCTATTAGTAATACTTTTATTTCGTCATCATACAAAGCAGCTAATATAGAAACAAGATTTAATAAACCACTAGCTTCTAATGCAACTGAATATTCTTTATTAGAACCTTTTTTACTAAAAAAAACTTTTAATTGTCCACTATCCCATCTAATAAACATATTTCTATTAAATAGTACAGATAATCGTTCTGAAACTTTTATAAATACATCTTTTCTATCATCCATGACAAAAAAATCACCTTTAGCAATTTCTATTTGATGTTTAACTCTTCTAGTAGCTTCATTTCCAACAATATAATCACTATCGCCATAATTATATTCATCTATTTTAGATCTATATTGTTCCAAATCTCCAATGCGATTTGAAGATAAATATCTTATTTGAAAAGCATTTATATGATCAAAACTGCATTTTTTTAACTTTTTTAGTACCCTAGTCTTCCCTGACCCATTTGGTCCTATAAAAACTGTTAATCCAGAATAAAATGTTAATTTAATTTTCTCTTCATCTATTTCAACTTCTCTTTCAATTGGATAAGTCATTTTTCTCCACTCCCTATTATATTTTCGATACTTATATCTTTTTCAAATAGCACTTCTCTGAAAATTGCTTTTTCTATTCCTTTATTTTGATATTCTTTTAGTATGAATATATTATCAATCCTAAAAGTATTACCCTCTAAAATCTTACAATCAAAAAAGCCTATTTTTTCTTTTTTAATTGTAATTATCTTTATATACTTTGCATTATGTTTAATGTATCTTCCAAATAACTTATTTTGTATTTCTTCGCTTAATTCTTGCTTATTTTCTTCTGCATATTTTTGCTTTTTAATATTATATATAGACTCTATTTCTTCTTTATTTTCTCTTTTTAGTGATCTAAAATCTAGATTAGGCATGCAATCTGATAATCTTATTCTTCGTTCTGTATCTCTATTAGCTCTATCTATCATCTCTTTATCCTTTTTTTGTCGTGCAAGACTCAACATTTCCTCCGAAAACACACACCCACAATACTTCTGTCGATACAACCCAAGCTCTCGCGCCGTATTTTGTCCCTCGCGAAACCCCTCTCTAAAATCACGATACAAAAATCCTACACCATACTTCTGCGCCATCTCTTCACAAACTTTCTTAATCATTTCATGTTGCTGATATGGGCTAACAAACAGCGTTGTACAAAAACAATCAAATCCATTTTCTTTCGCATATTTGGCAGTCTCTTCCATACGTACTTTGTAACAATAATTTTGACAACGGTTTTCAATATCTGTCGAAACATTCTTACAAAATTCACGCACCCCATAATTCTCCTTCACAATCAATTTAAAATCAGCCATTTGACTATATTCCACTAAACAATCACGTCTGGCTTTATATTCTGTATAGGGATGAATATTCGGATTAAACCAATACGAAACTGGTTCAATTCCTTCCTTTCTCAAACTTCCGATGCAATACACACTACATGGTGCACAACAAGTATGTAATAATAACTTCACTTTTTCCTTACCCCCCTTCTACTTTTCCCCTTTTTTTCAAAAATTCGCCAAATTGCATTGTTACTACAACACCAACCAAAATAATCAAAAATAGAAATCCCAAATTTTGACGTTCTCCCAAATACAAAAACGTACTCTGCATCGCAATTTGACTTCCTGTAGCTATAGACAAAACTCTTTTTATCGCTTTTCCCCTTATAAACAACACATTAGGAAATAACCACAAACAATACCAAGTATTATAATTCGTCAGCAATACAAACACAAACACCATCAAAAATAGATGATAGATATGCATCATTTTCCAAAAACGAACTTTCTTTGCCACCAATGCTTTCATAACAACCACAAAATAAGCAATTACAAAAATTATCAATGCTATATTTTGCAATAATTTTACCAATCTTTCTTGCTTTTTTAAAAGAGCATAAATCACATAAAAAATCGAGCTATTGTATTTTCCGCTGTTGTAAAAATAATCCTGTAAAAACTCCAAAATCTCTCATATAAGGCAAATAACAAATCACTAGCATCGCAACAAATAATATTCCTGCTTTCATACAGGCTCCAATCCTTGCTTTTATCTCTTGTTTTTTCACGATAGAAAGTACCAAAAACGGCAATACCAATATTGCTACATATTTAATGGCAGTTGCTAATGACACACATAGGATTGTCAAATTCAAGTTTTTCTTTTTGCTCGCAAAAAATATAGCCAATAATAGCAAAAATACAAGCCATAAATCATTATGTACATCCGTTAATCCTTCTAATAAAACCACAGGATTGAGTCCATATAAAATTAAAAATTTTCTTTTTCTCGTTATTTGATAAACAAGCCAGCAACACCCAAGATGAATGCATAAATTGGCAATCTTAAAAATGCAAAAAGCAAGATCAATATTACCAAAAGAAAAATAAGAAAATACCGTTACCAACATCGTAAATACTGGACCATAGGTCACTTTTTCATACCTCCAAACAGGAGCAACATTTTCAAACATAACATCTTGGCTTGCCTGATATTTCTCCTGCACCTCTCCAACAGACATCTGATACGGATTTTCCTGATAATGCGCCCCAATCCATCCATTGCCAATATACGCAAAAACATCTTTCGAGCCAAAGGGAAGCATCAGTATAAAAAAACAAGAAATTACAATGATCCAATAAAAAATTTGTTTTTCACTTTTAAAAATCTGTGCCTGCTTTTTTATCATAACAAAATAAATTGCTGTAAAAAATACAAAAGCAATTAAAAATAGGCTCAGTCCTGTTGTTGCATCCAAATTTAAGGTGTGTTCCATTAAAAATGTCCAGCTAGCTGGATAATTTAGTATTGTTTTATTTTGTGTATAATAAATCACAGATGGCAACACAAACAAAATAGCAGTTACCATCATTACTAATTCAATTTTATGACCTATTTTCTTTTGGCTTTTCTGTGTTTCATTCATTGACTTATAACTCCTTGCATTCAATCCCCAAATGCTCATACGCAAGTGGTGTTGCTATTCTTCCACGTGGCGTTCTGGCTAAAAATCCAATTTGCATTAAATAGGGTTCATAGACATCTTCTAATGTTTCAACTTCTTCGTTAATCGTTGCTGCCAAAGTTTCTACTCCTACTGGCCTGCCCGCATATTTGCAAATCATTGTTTCTAATATTTTTTTGTCGGTATTGTCTAATCCTAAATCATCAATTTCTAGCTTATTTAAGGCAATTTTGGCAATTTCCAACGTAATATTTCCATCCCCTAAAACAAGCGCATAATCTCGCACACGTTTTAAAAGTCGATTAGCTATACGTGGAGTACCTCTGGAACGCTTAGCAAGCTCCTTAGAGGCCTCTGGCTTGATTTCAATTTCCAAAATATCGCTCGAGCGAGTTATAATGGTAGTCAAATCTTCTTCTGAATACAATTCTAACTTACTTACAATCCCAAAACGATCACGTAGTGGTGTTGTTAGTGAACCTGCTCTCGTGGTTGCTCCAATTAACGTAAATTTTGGCAAATCCAATCGAATGGAACGTGCGCTTGGTCCTTTTCCGATCATGATATCTAAACTAAAATCTTCCATAGCAGGATATAAGATTTCCTCAACACTTTTATTTAAGCGATGGATTTCGTCAATAAATAAAACATCATGTTCGGATAAATTGGTTAAAATCGCTGCCAAATCTCCCGGCTTTTCAATGGCTGGACCAGATGTGATACGAATTTGAGCATTCATTTCATTGGCGATGATATTGGAAAGTGTTGTTTTTCCTAATCCCGGAGGACCATATAATAGCACGTGGTCTAAGGATTCACCGCGTTTTTTAGCGGCTTCAATATAGACCTTCATGTTTTCTTTTGCTTTGGTTTGTCCAATATATTCATCTAGGCGCTTCGGACGAAGCGAAACTTCGTTGACCGATTCTTCATCGTCCTGTACCGTTGGTAATAATAAATTTTCTTCTTCCATGATTTCTCCCTAATTTTTATTTTAAATCTCCAAATAATACTCCAAGTTTTCCATAAACGGAAACAATTCTTTTACTCTCTTTAACGTATAAACCGCATTTTTTTGATGAGGACATTTTTCCTTCGCCTCAACCAATTCATTTTTATAGCAATTTTTATCTAATTTATAAATTAAATAGCGGCAATCCATATAAGTATAATGAAGCTGAAATCCATTATCTAAATCTTCCCAAAACATTTCAAATGTGTATTCTTTTTCCATTTTTCATTTTCCTTCCTTTGCAAAAGCTTATTTTATCATTTCTTCAAAATCTTTTTCACTAATAATTGGAATCCCTAAATTTTGTGCTTTGGTCAATTTGCTTCCTGCATCTTCTCCAGCCAGTACATAATTGGTTTTTTTGGAAACCGAACTAGATGCTTTTCCTCCAAAATCTTCGATGATTTTTTTGGCTTCTTCACGTGAATATTTTTCTAAGGTTCCTGTTAGCACAAACGTTTTTCCGGCAAATCGTTCGTCTAGGATTTCGGCATTTTCCTCCGCTTCCATATTCACACCTGCTTTTTTCAATCTTTGAATCAAATCTTTGGTTTGCTCTTGATGAAAAAATTCATAAACATTTTGTGCCCTCTTTTCGCCCATATCTTCTACCATTGTTAGACTTTCAAGGCTGGCATTTGCCAAATTGTCAATATTCTTATATTTTTTGACCAACTGTTTGGCTGCATTGCTTCCGATATTTCGAATACCAAATCCATTGATTAAACGGTAAAATTCGCTTTTTTTACTAGTTTCTATACTTTCAACCAAATTTTGCGCAAATTTTTTGCCATCTTTTTTTAAAGAAGCAAAATCTTCTAAGGTTAAATCATACAAATCCGCGATATTGTTAATTAAATTTCGTTCTAATAAATCTTCTACAATTTCTTCTCCCAAACCAGCTATATTCATACATTCGCGTGATACAAAATGCAAAATATTGCGATGAAGTTTGGCAGGACATTCGATTCCAATACAACGTGTAACCGCTTCTCCTTCTTCCCTTACCGCCATTGCACCACAAACAGGGCAAATCGTCGGCATTTTAAATTCCATCTCATCCCCTGTCCTTTTTTCCTTTAACACATCAACCACTTCTGGAATGACATCTCCTGCTTTTTGAATGAGTACTTTATCGCCAATTTTTAAATCTTTTTCTTTGATAAAATCTTCATTGTGAAGCGTTGTTTTAGAAATTGTAGAACCTGCGACTTTTACTGGCTCTAACAACGCCATTGGTGTAATTGCGCCAGTCCTACCTACTTGACAAATGATATTTTTTATGGTAGTTTCTTTCTTTTCTGGTGGATATTTATAAGCAATTGCCCATTTGGGAGTTTTTGCGTTTACACCCAATTTTTCGCGATATTGCAAATCATCTACTTTGATAACGGCTCCATCAATGCCAAAACTTAAATTTTCTCGATTTTCTCCAATTTGGTTGATTTCTTTTATCACATTTTTTATATTGCTACATAATTTGGCTACTGGATTGATGTTAAATCCTAATTCTTTTAGTTTTTGCAAGGCTTCATAATGAGAAGCAAATGAAATACTTTCACATTTTTGCACATTAAAAACAAAGATATCCAAAGGACGTGAAGCAGCAATTTTGCTGTCCAATTGGCGAAGTGAGCCTGCTGCAGCGTTTCTGGCATTAGCAAATA
>CANBLA010000004.1 GCA_947369305.1 uncultured Clostridia bacterium | reverse complement strand
TTTAATGTTTATTATGTTTAACTCTTTCCAAATTACATCAGGAATTTTCTTTCAAGCAATTGGAAATCCAGTAAAAGCTGCCATATTGTCTTTGTCAAGGCAGATTGGATTTTTAGTTCCAGCATTGTTAGTATTACCTAGATTTTTTGGAGTTGAAGGGGCTTTGTATGCAGGACCATCGGCGGATTGTTTGGCATTTATATTGGCTATAATATTAGTTACAATTGAGGTAAAAAAAATAAATAAAATGAAATTGGAGGTAAAATAGAATGATTATAACAATTGGTAGAGAATTTGGAAGTGGTGGAAAATATATTGGAGAAAGATTAGCAGAAGAGTTAAATATGAAATTATATGATGCTGAATTGATTGAAAGAGTGTCAAAAGAGCGTAATATTGATATTCATTTGTTAAATGAAAATGATGAAAAACACCAAAAAAGTTTCTGGTATACATTAGCAATGGCATCTATGTCTATGTCAGATAGTGTAAACTCTTTAACGGAATTATCATCAGATGATAAATATTTTATTGAACAAGCCAAAGTCATTGAAGAGATTGCTGATGAAGGAAATGCGATTATAATTGGAAGATGTTCCAATGTGATTTTGAAAAATCGAAAAAACGCCTTTCATATTTTTATTTATAGTTCTAATGAAAAATTTAAGATTGATAGAAAAGTGGAGTTTGCTGGATTAGATGAGAAAAAAGCATTAAAGTTAATGCATAAAAAAGATAAAGAAAGGGCGACTTATTATAATTATTATACTAATCAAACTTGGGGGGCAAGAGAAAGTTATGATTTAATGATAGACTCTTCAAAGCTTGGTATTGATAATACAGTAAAATTAATTAAAGAATATGTAAGTTATAAATAAAAATGAAAAGTCCAAGAATATTAGTATTCGTGGACTTTTTTATCTATAAAAATTTTTTCAATCGGTCAATACTATTTTCTTGAAAAGAAATAAAACCATTTAAAATGTCTTTTACATCTTTTGATGCTTCAGGACTTTGATTTAAAAGTTTCACTCCTTTTATAATTCCCATATCATACCCTTGAATTAGTAATTCAGAAAGCTGAGAATTACTTTTATCATTCATGGTATTAAATTGAATACCAGTCCAACCCATTAGTTTTTGACCCATTGGGGTGTCATCTGGAATTCTACCAATTTCTTGAAATTTTTCATTAATTCGTTTTTCTGTTTCTTCATATTTATTATATTGATAGGTTAATTCATCTCGAAATTGTCCATCCGAACTTTTTTCGGTAACCATTGCGATGGAGTCTTTTCCCATACATACACCTTTGTGTACTTCGTTTAAAATTGTTAAATCATCCATAGAATCCTCCTTGAGAATAGTATTTGAGATTTTAAAATAAATATTCAAATATCATTGAATCTATTGTAAAAATCATATATAATATTAAAAATGAGAAAAAAGAGGTAATAAACATGAAATGGACGCACGAGCAAGAAAAAGCAATTTTTGAGAAAAATCATAATATCTTAGTTGCAGCAGCGGCACGGAAGTGGAAAAACGGCCGTTTTAGTAGAACGTATCATTCAAAAAATTTTAAAAGACAAAATTGATATTGATAAATTGTTAGTTGTAACTTTTACAAATGCTGCTGCGTCCGAAATGCGTGAAAGAGTTTTAGATGCGATTTATAAAAAATTGGATGAGAATCCAGAAGATGAAAATTTGCAAAAGCAAATTGTTTTACTTGCCAAATCGAATATTTGTACAATTCATTCGTTCTGTTTGGATGTGATTAAAAATAATTTTTTTGAAATTGACTTACCAGCTAATTTTCGAATTGCTTCCAGTGAGGAAATTGAATTGTTGAAAACAGAAGTGTTGGAAGAAGTTTTTGAAATGTTATATGAAACAGAAAATGAGGCATTTGCCAAGTTGATTGAAAGTTATACAGGCTATCGAGGAGATGAGCCTGTAAAAGAAATGATTTTTAATATAGAGCGATTAATACAAAGTATGCCATTTCCTCAAAAATGGCTAGAAGAAAAGATTGAGATGTTTCATGTACAAGAGGAAAAAGAGAGTGATTTTTCGGATAGCATATGGGGAAAAGTTTTGCTAGAAAATTTGAAAGAGGAGATTTTTGATGCAATCAATCATTTAAAAATCGCCCAAAATAAAATAAGCAACTACGAAGAAATGGAGAAATATACGTTAACACTTCAAAATGATATGAATATGCTACAAGAATTACTGAAAAAATGTGATTCTTGGGATGCTAGCTTTGCATTTGCTAACCAGATGAAATTTCAGACTTGGCCATCTGTAAAACAGGCTAATCCAGACTTAAAAGAAGAGGCTAAAAAGGTGAGGGATAGTATCAAGAAAAAAGTAAATAGTTTGCTTGAAAAAACATTGATATATAACTCACAAGAAGCCTATCAAGATATTGGTTTAGTATATGATAATTTAGTGACGTTAAAAAATGTAGTGTTACAGTTTGATGAAGCTTTTAAGATACAAAAAAGAAACAAAAACATCATTGATTTTACAGATATTGAACATTATGCCTTAGAAATTTTAGTAAAGGAAGATGAAAGAGGAAACCTTGTTCCAACAGAAATAGCCAAAAAGTATAGTGAAAAATTTGAAGAAATTGCAATTGACGAATATCAGGATAGTAACCAAGTACAAGAGCTTATTTTAAAAGCTGTATCACGTGGTAATAATATTTTTATGGTTGGAGATGTAAAACAAAGTATTTACAAATTTAGACAGGCTTGTCCAGAATTGTTTTTAGAAAAATATGAAAAGTATTCTTTGGATGGAAATGAGAATGGTTTAAAAATTCAGCTTTTTAAGAATTTTAGAAGTAACCAAAATATTTTGGATATTACCAATGAGATTTTTCAAAAGATTATGAGCAAAAAACTGGGAGATATTGATTATACCAAAGAAGAATTTTTGAATTTAGGAGCAGATTATCCATCAATTGAGAATGGAGTAGGAAAAAGCGAATTACATTTAATTGATATGAAATCAGAAAATGAAACGGAAATAAGCTGGTTAGATGAAGAAACAGAAAATCAAGAAGAAAATGCAAAAGAGCTAGATAAAGTAGAAATAGAAGCAAGATTTGTGGCAGGAAAGATTAAAGAATTGGTGGAAAGTGGCAAATTCGTAAAAGCTAAAAATGGTGATTATAAAAAAATAGAATATCGAGATATTGTGATTTTATTACGTTCTACTGCAAATGTTGCACCAATTTTTGAAAGAGAATTTGTAAAACATAACTTACCCGTTTTTTCAGATGCAACTTTGGAATATTTAGATACAATGGAAGTGCAGACGATATTGAATGTATTAAAGATATTGGATAATCCATTGGATGATATTAAACTGGTATCAGTTATGAGGTCTCCAATTGGTGGTTTTACAGATAACGAAATTGTAGAAATTCGCTTACTTAATCGAGAAGAAAGTGTATATTCCAATTTACAACAGATGGTTAAAGAAGTTGGTATTTGTCAGAAAAAGGCTTTGACGTTTTTGGAGAGATTGGAAGATTGGAAAAAGCAAAGTGAGACTTTGAGTTTAGCAGAGCTAATTTGGAAAATATATGTTGATACAGGTTTTTTACAATTTGTTGGTTTAATGCCAAATGGTATTTTAAGACAAGCTAATCTGAAAATGTTATTTGAAAGAGCTAAAGAATATGAAAAGACCAGTTTTAGAGGATTGTTTCATTTTATTCGATTTACGGAAAAATTGAAAAGTGAAAATTCGGATATGTCAGCTGCCAAAGTGATTGGGGAAACTGAAGATGTGGTGCGAATTATGAGTATTCATAAAAGTAAAGGTTTAGAATTTCCAGTTGTATTTTTGTGTTGTACAAATAAAAATATGAATATGCAGGATTTAAGAATGAATATTTTACTTCATAAAGACCTTGGTTTTGGACCGCAATATATTGATTATGAAAGAAAAATTCAGTATCCAACGGTAGCCAAACAAGCGATAAAAATGGTTGGTAAAACAGAAGTTATGGCTGAAGAAATGAGAATTTTATATGTTGCTTTAACACGTGCAAAGGAAAAATTAATTATTACAGGAACTGTAAATCAGATTCAAAAAGAGGAAAGAGACAAAAAAGATAGATTAGAGATTTATCAAGGAGAAAAGGGAAAATTAAATCCAATTCTGTTAAAAAATAATAACTCTTATTTGGATTGGATTTATTTAGTATATTTGAGTGGAAGTTTAAAAGAGAATTTAGAATTGTATATTCATGATAAAACAGAATTTGAGACAGAATGTAAACAAGAAAAAGTGGTGAAACAATTTGATTTTGAGCAAAAAGTAGATTTTGAAAAAATGGAAAAAGAGTTTATTTGGGAATATTCAGATAAAAAATTAATCCATATGCCAGTAAAAACAACGGTTTCAGAGATTAAAAAAATACAAAATCAACGATTGGAAGATAAAATTGGATTAGAGGAAATAAAGCTTTCATTTGCACAAAATAACCATCTAATAACAGCGGCTCAAAAAGGAACGTTAACTCATTTGATACTACAAAAATTAGATTTTAAAATAAATTATACATTTGAGCAATTGCAGGGTTTTGTGAGTGAATTAGTTGCCAGAAAATTTCTGAAAAAGGAAGAGGTAGAATGGATTGATTTGAATCCGGTTTATTATTTTTTAAATTCTGAAATCTGTAATCGAATTCGAGAGTCAAAATGGATGGAAAAAGAAAAAGCATTTTGTGTTAATTTGAAAATGGAAGAGTACGAAGAGCAGGACATTTTGGTACAAGGTGTTATGGATTTGTGTTTTTTGGATAAAAATGATAAATTAGTCTTATTAGATTATAAAACAGATTTTGTAAAAAATGGAGATATTTTAAAAAATCGTTATTTGGCGCAATTAAGAGTTTATCAAAAAGCTTTAGAAATAAGCTTAAATAGAAAGGTTGATGAAGTGTATTTATATTCCACTTGTTTAAATGAATTTATAAAACTATAAAAAATATTTGAAAAAAATTATATTTATGTATATAATAATAATACAAAATGAAAAGGAGAATAAAATTATGAATAATAAAGTTTCACCAGTTTTAATTGTGATTTTGGCAATTGTTGTGATAGCAATTGCTGGTTTTGGAATTGCTTTCATGATGAATAGCCATAAACAAAATGGAAAAAATCCAACTCAAGTAAATAGTGCAGAGATTGTTCCAGTTCTAGATTTGAGTATTGATAAAGAAGAAGAGGGACAAAAGGAAGTTATCATTACAGCACAAGCAACAACAGACGACACAAATGGAATTCAATCCATTACTTTGCCAGATGGTACCACCAATCGTTCCGATTATGCAACATATAAAGTAACAGAAAATGGAAATTATACTTTTAAGGCAAGAGGAAATAATGGAAAAACAACGTCACTTTCAATTGAAGTAAAAAATATTGATAAGGCTTCTGCAACAAGTCCATATATACCAAAAGGATTTTCACACAAAGAAGGAGAAGTGGAAAATGGATATGTTATAGAAGACGAGAAGGGGAATGAGTTTGTATGGGTTCCAGTTGAAGGTGGAAAATTAACTAGGAATACAATGATGGATACGAATTACGAAGAGTCTAATCATACTGCTTCTGCGTTAGTTAATAGTGTAGCGCAAAATTATGGGTTTTATGTGGCTAGATATGAAGCATCTGAATATGAAATGAATGGAGAAAAAGTAGCTGCTAGTATGGCAGATAAGTCTCCTTGGACGAATATAACATATACAGAAGCAATAGAAGTAGCTACAAATGTTGCAACAGCTTTTGAATATGAAGATTGTCAAACCAGTATTATGAACAGTTATGCTTGGGATACGACAACAGCATGGATAGAAAAATCATTTGAAAATTATGCCACAAGTACAAGTTATGGAAACTATTCAGGTCAAATACGAAACACAGGAGCTACTGAATCAGACAGAAAAAATAATATTTGTGATATAGCAGGAAACGTTAGAGAATGGACAACAGAAATCTATAAAGTAAAACCAACAACTACAAATACCAATACTTCTTCCAAAAATAAAAACAAAAATAAAAATGAGACTAATACAGAAGTACAATCAGAAACAATTACACATCGTGTTGTAAGAGGAGGAAGTGCCAATGTAAGCAGAACAGCAAGCAGTCACAACGGTTACAAAGAAAATATGTCAGATGCTTATTGGGGATTTCGAATCATTTTGTATAAATAAAGAAAAAAATACCATCCTATGATGTAAGGATGGTATTTATGTTTGGAAAATTAACTAAAAAGATAGATGAATTAAATCAAATATTAGAGGAAAAAAATATCCAAGAATTAATTTATATTTTGGGCAGTAGAAAGGAGATTATTAAAAGAAACTTATATGCAGGAATTGGACGAGGAGTTGGCATTGGAATTGGTTTTACGATTATTACAGCGATTCTTGTTATGGTTTTGCAAAAAATTGTAACATTAAATATTCCTGTAATAGGAAAATATATTGCGGAAATAGTTGAAATTGTTGAGAAGGATATTTAAAGAATAGGGAAAAATAATATTTTTATAAAAATGCTTGTCAAAATTAAAAGTATAAAATATAATATAACTATAAAAAATAATGGAGAATGAAAGATGAAACAAACAAAAATGGCTGGAAACCTTGAAACTGTACACACACACACACACACACAACATACTTTAAAAGAGAAAGAGATAAGATATATGTAAAAAGATAATTTACAGATGTAGTCTGTGGATTATCTTTTTTGTATATAAATAAGAAATTAAGGAGGAAGAAAAATGAAAAAAAACAATCGAGGAATTACACTAATTGGATTGATAGTAACAATTATTGTACTACTAATTCTAGCAGGTGTTAGTTTGCATTTAATTATGGGCGAAAAAGGAATTTTAAGAAGAGCAACAAATGCAGTAGACTTGAATGAAATAGAGACAGCAAAGGAGCAAGTTTCTTTAAAAATAGCAGATTACAAAAGTCAGTATTATGAAGAAAAGTATGGAGATAAAAAGATTGAGTCAGGAATAAAAATTGGAAAATGGATATATGATTTGTGTGAAAATAAAGAAATTGCAACAGAAAGTTATACATTTAAGATAATGTTACCAATGGAAGGAGAGGTGACTGAGGATAATCCATATAGCGTTATAATTCAAAAAAATAATAGATTAAGTTCAGAAATAACGGGAACTTTATCACTCAATGGAAAATTAAAATGGGATGATATAAAAGAAAATTTAGAAAGGAATCCCAAAGCCAATCAAGAATTAAAAGATTTATTAGCAATTGGAAGGATAGAAATGACTTTAGAAGATATTTTAGGAACTAATACAATCGGACAAAATATTTTAGTTTCTTTGGGAATAAGCAAAGAAGAATTATTAGCAAGTGGTAAAAATTTAGAAGAAGTATTAGAAGAAGTCAAGATTGATGAAATAAAAGTAGAAGATATTTCAGATAGTGAAAAATTACTAAACAAGATATTTTCAAATAAAAATATAATAGAATATTTACAGAAAGAGGAAAACAAAGAGGTTTTTGAAAAATTAACTGCAACTGAAATTGCTAAAAACATTTTAAAGGAGATGAACAAAGAGTTATATTATCAAACAGCAAGAGTAAATTTGACTTTAGTTCCAAGTGCAAATAATACGGGAACAGTAGAGCTTTCAGAAAATGGAGAGTATACATTAGTAGGAAATGCAAAATTAGAATCAGAAGAAGTAATGAATTTAAAGACTTTTACGTTTTATGTAGAAGTAAAGGATTTGAGGAGATATTTTAATGGAGCAATAGAGGACAATGGTTCTAAAGGTTTTGCTTCTATCATATTTGGAACAGGAAGAATAGATTCTAGTCACTATTATACTTGTACAGGATTTTTAGATGGATGGACTGGTAATGTTCTCTCTTATTCAAATGGAAATGGGAGAGCGAATGTTATTGATCGAGATGTGTTAAAAGAGGGTTGGAATAGGTTAGCGGTAACTTATGATGGAAATATATTTAAAATGTATGTAAATGGAATTGAACAACGTTCATGTAGTTCCGCGAAGTGTATTCAAACGAAGTTTTTTGTAGGAGGACCAGAGGATGCACCAAATACTAATGGAGGTAGTAGAAATGGTTATTCAAATGGAGTATATAGAAATATAAAAGTATACAATGTAGCACTAGATGCTGACCAATTATAGAAAATGAGGAAAAGTTTACTGTACAAAACGAATGAATTTTGTACAGTTTTTAATTTTGTAAAAAAAACAATTGATTTAAATATCAATTTATGATATACTATTACAAATATTGTAAAAATTAAGGGGAGGAGAAAAGATTGAAAAGGGTAGAAAATGATGAACTACAAGAAAAACTTGATTTTTTGGGACTAAATTTAGACAAGTTACCTAAATTTATAACAGATTCAAGTGTTCCCAATTTTAACATTTCAAGACTTAACAATGATAGAGATTTGAAAGTTTATAAATATGTGCCAATTAATCAAATAGAAATCTTGCTTACTCCTTGCCTAAGAAGTGATAGCCTACAGAAAAAATACACAGAAGCAATGCCACTAAAAATGTTTTTGCATGAAGATGGCGATGAAGAAGAAGTAATGTTATACAAAACTTTTTCCAAAATCGTTCGCAATATGTCTACTCAGGAAATTGAAAAAGTTGAAAAAACACAGCAGGAGTTTGGTGGAGAAATTCCTTTCAAAATAAAATATAATCGAGACCATTTATGGCAAATTTATTATGCAGAAGAATTAGATACCTATTTCATGTTGGTGTGTACAAAGGAAGAGACTTTTTCAGAGTTTTTATATTTATTAAAAGAACAAATTGATTTTAGCAAAAAAAGGAAAAAAGATTCACCTAAAATATACGTACCAATTAATTATGTTAGTTATAGTGAACAAATTTTACAGAAAAATGAAATTACAGATATTGAAAATTATTTATGGTTATTTACGAAAAATTGGCCATTAATTTTTGAAGTTTATGATACCAAAGGACATTTATCAATACAAATTGTTGGAGAAACATTTGTGTATCGCAATGTAAAAAGTAGTTATAAAGTTATCTTGAACTCGACAGAAGAGGCAATTAAATTTTATAAATTGCTAAAAGCTCTATTTATTTTACAAACAGAAATTAAAGGACAATACCATTTTGAAACGAAGATTGATAGCGGAAATGGTTTAAGTATGTATTTGGCAAAAGTGGAAATTACGTTTGATACATTGACCAATTTCATTAAAAATGAATATTTATTGGCTGATTATGAGATTAAAAATCAGAATAAAGAAATGGAAGAAATGGAAGAAAAATTGGGCAAACTAAAAGAGGAGGCCAAATTAAAAGAAGATGAATATTTGCAAAAGCAAAAAGAAATTTCAACCTATTTAGAATGCAAAAAAACATTTATTGGAAAAGTAAAATATTTCTTTAAATCAGATAAAAAGCAAAAAGGGAAACGATACAAAGAAACCAAAAAAGTGGATGAAATTTCAGAAATGCAAAATGTCAAAGTTGATACAAATCCTTTAAATACGTATATTAAAGAAAAGAATTTTTATACAATAGAAGATTTAGTAACAATCTATGCTTTACATGAAAAAGCTGGAAAACAGTATAAAGATTTAAAACAAGATATGAAGGCATTAGAACTTAAATTAGAAAATTTAAAATCGAAAGTGAGAAATGCCAATCAATACATAGAAGAAATTGATAAACATAAAAAAAGCATTTTTGAATTTTGGAAATTTGCCAACAAAGATGAAAAGTTAGCCATTGAAATGGGAGAAGATAAAGAGGAAGAAAATGCTTCAAATGAAGTTAGAAAATCATTTGATTTAGAGATGGATTTTGAAAAATTAGGTGAAGACGCAGACAATTTGCAAAGAAAAAAATTATCGCATGAAGAAACAGATAGTATTTTTATTGCACAAACAGAGTTATTGTATTTTATTAACATGGTGCGTTCAAATCAAATTATAAAATACGATTTAGAAAGTGTATTGGATAATTTAAAAGAAGAATTCAATGAAGATCGTTTAGTTATTGATAGTGAAACTTTTGATATTTTTGGAAACATCGAAGAAAATAACAATAATAAAGTGAAATATATTGGCAGTAAAAGTCATCGAGAAGTTGAAAAAAGTAAATTTAAAATTATGAATGTCAATAAAAAGATTGATGTGTTTGACTTTACTGAAAAGATGCAAAGCCTTGTCAATTACCTAGAAGGTGCGATGCCTAAAATGGGGTCTTTGTATGATATGCCACTTTATAAATTGGTTCCAATTTCGAAAAATATAGAAGAGGACGAATTTGAAGTCTTTAATATTAATATTGAAAATGAGTTAGAAGAAATGGCTTCAGAAGAAGAGGGAGCTTATAATTTAATCTGTTTAAATTATAAAGAAGGCATGCCACTTTTATATTATACAAATGCAATGTTTTACGATAATACAAATAAAACATTGCCAATAGGGATGAATTTGTCTTCCCAGGTTTTAATCGATAATAGAAGATTAGAATTTTCGTTGGTTAACAAAACGAAATTTAGAACCAATACATATTTTACTAATAACGATGGTAATCAACCAAAATGTAAGGACGTTTTTGTTTATGAATATGATGTCTTTTTAAAAAGTGAGAAGAAACCAATAGAAACTTTAGAAAGTGAATTGATTTTACGAAGAAACAAGGAATTCGAAAACCCAAATCCATTAGTTGACTTTTCAGAAAGTTATCCTACGTATGAACCAGAAGAAACAGAAATGACTGAAAATGATTTTCAAGATAGTGAAATAATAGAACAAGCTTATCGTGAGATATTACAAGAAGATGAACCAGAAGAATTAGTAAATTTAGAGAACAAAGATGAATCAGAAGAATTGATACAAGAGGAATTGGAAGATGTTAATGAAGAAATTCAAGAAGAAGTGATTGAAAATTTGACTGAAGAACCAGTTTTTCAAAAATCCAAAAGACTTTTGAAAATTCAACAGAAATTGGAAAAAGAATTAGAAAAGCAAAAGAAAAAAGAGCAAAAAGCCAAAGAGAAGTTAGAAAAGAAAAAAAGCAAAAAACAATAAAGGAAGGTATTCTATGATTTCAGAAACAAAAATAACCGTTAGATATGCAGAAACAGACCAAATGGGAATTGTGCATCATTCGGTTTATCCGATTTGGTATGAAGCAGCTAGAACAGAAGCCATCAAAAAAATAGGGATTACGTATTCTGCACTCGAAAAAAATGGCATCATGACACCACTTGTTGAATTAAATTGTAAATATATTTTTCCTGCGGAATATGAAGATGTTTTGCGAATTTGTGTTGAGATTTCAAAATTAACACCAGCTAGAATTGTATTTAATTATCAAGTTTTTAAAGAAGGCATAGAAAAGCCAATTAACACAGGAAGTACTGCTCATGCTTGGGTTGGACGAGATTTAAAGCCAATCAATTTAAAAAGACAATTTCCAGATATTTTTGAAAAAATTACGCAATTAACCAATCAGATATAAGAAACATAACAAAATTTATAAAAAGAGGATGTAAAAATGAATAAATTTTTATTAGCAATTGGTGTAATTGCCATCATGTTAGGGGTAAAAATGATCTATGATGCACGTCCCATTGTAAAAACATATTTTAACTTTGGTGACCAAAATGAAGCAACATTACGGACTAAAAATACTCGGATTTATTTTTGCTATTATTGGTGGAATATTACTATATTTTAATTTTTAGAAAGGAACATAAGATGAAAATAACGTTTGAAGAGACTTTATATGACATACCAGAAAATACAACAATAAAACAAGCTTTTGCCGATAAAATTAACACAGAAGATATGATTGCTGCCAGATACAATAATTTTATTGCTTCCTTAAATCATACCATAAAACGAGATGGAACCATCAGTTTGATTAAAAGGACGGAGAAAGATGGTAGAATTATCTATATTCGTGGCTTATTGTATCTTATGAGTAAAGCTTTTTATGAGCTTTATCCAGAAGCACATTTAACTGTGAATTATCAATTATCTTGTGCTATGTTTTGTGAAATAGAAAACATAGAAATTACACAAGAAATGATTGACAATGTCAAACAAAGAATGCAAGAAATCATTAACAAAGATTTACCCATTCGAAAAATTGAAATGACACCACAAGAAGCTCAAGCCTTTTATGCCAAAGAAGAATCTGTTAGAGGAAGGCTTCAAACTGATATTAATAAGAAAAAAGTATCTTTATATTATTGTGAAGATTATTATAATTATTTTTATGGAACGATGCCAATTTCCACAGGATTTGCCAAAGCATTTGATTTAAGCAAGTTTCGAAATGGATTTTTGTTGGAATATCCAAGAATTTCGGAAACAGAAGTACGTCATCGCAATAAAGAATCCTTAAAATTAGTTTCTGCTATGGACGAATATGACGATATTTATAAATTAATGGAGATGAATACCGTCTATCGATTAAATAAAAAAATTCGAGATGGCAAAATCAAAGAATTAATATTACTTTCAGAAGCCATTCATGAGAAAAAAATTGCTGAAATTGCAGATAAAATCAAACAAAAACAAAATGTCCGTATGATTTTAATTGCAGGTCCAACCTCATCTGGAAAAACAACATTTGCTGGAAAATTGGGAATGGCACTTCGTGTACAAGGCATTAAGCCAGTTACTATTTCAGTAGACAATTATTTCGTTGAACGAGAACAAAATCCAGTTGATGAAAATGGAAATTATGATTTTGAATGTATTGAAGCAATTGATGTAGATTTGTTCAATACACAACTATTGGAATTGTTGTCTGGCAAAGAAGTAGCACTTCCGACATTTGATTTTACGACAGGACACAAGCAATATTTAGGCAATACATTAAAGTTAGCAGAAGACGAAATTTTGATAGTAGAAGGAATTCATTGCTTGAATGATGAACTTACCAATCAAATTTCAAAAGAAAACAAATTTAAAATCTACATTAGTGATTTAACGGTTTTGAATATTGATTACTATAATCGAATTTCCACAACCGATACACGTTTAATTCGAAGAATTGCAAGAGATTATCAGTTTAGAAATTATTCTGCTTTGCATACATTGAAAATGTGGGATTCAGTTGGGAGAGGTGAGAAAAAATATATTTTTCCATATCAAGAAGAGGCAGATTGTATGTTTAATTCGTCTATTATTTATGAATTAGCAGTTCTAAAGGATTTTGTTGTCCCTTTATTGGAAGAAATTGATGATACAAATCCAGAATATAGTGATGCCAGACGTTTAATTGATATGCTACAATATTTTGAATCCATACAAGACATTAATCTAATTCCTAATAATTCATTATTACGCGAATTTATTGGAGGAAGTATTTACGAGTAAGAAAGGAAGTTCGGACATGCGAAGATTTACCGTAATTGATGAAGAATTTACGTGTGAGAATTGTGGAAAACAAGTTTCAAAACTTGGCTACTCTTGCAGAAATCATTGTCCTTATTGTCTATATTCGAAACATGTAGATGTTAATCCGGGAGATCGAAGTGAGGAATGTCAAGGCTTGTTAGAACCAATTGGATTGGAAATAGATTCTAAAAAAGGATATGTTATCCTCTTTCGTTGCAAAAAATGTGGAAAAGTGGGTAAAAATAAAATGGCAGAAGATGATGATATGGAGCAAATTATAAAACTATCTGCAAAACATGAAATAAAATAATGGAAAGGAAGAAAAATGTCTAAGAAAAAGGTTCTAAGAATCATCATTTTGGCATTAATCATAATATGGACACTTATCATATTTAAACTTTCTCATCAAAATGGTGGAGAATCCAGTAACTTAAGCCGAAAAGTGGCAGGAATATTTGTATTGGATGAAAAGATAATTGATTTTATCGAGCCATATATTCGAAAAATCGCTCATTTATCTGAATATGCTGTGCGGAGGTATCCTATTTTTAACCTTATTTCTAACGTATACTTGGTCAAATAAAAAAAGAATGTTACTTTCGCTACTTATTGGAATAGAATATGCTATATTAGATGAAATCCACCAACTATTTATTGATGGAAGAGCAGGAAAAGTAGCAGATGTTTTGATTGATACAATCGGTGTCTCAATTGGAATTTGCCTAGCTATGTTAATCCATAAAATTATACTTCAGGTAAGGCAAAAAAGAAAGGAAGGCGTAACCAATAAACAATCATAAAATACTTAAAATATTGTTAGGCTTTATTTTTATTATGTGGTTTGGAGTGATATGCTTATTTTCCAGCCAAACAGGCGCAGAGTCAACCAAACTTAGTAATAAAGTTACCAAAAAATTACTGCAAATGAAGGATACTTTATCTGTTGTCATAGAAAACTATGAACAGAATAATGAAATTATGATAAAACGGAATCGAAACCAATCCAATTACAAATGAGAGAATGGATCGATGGAAAATTCCCGTTCGAAAACTAGCCCATTATGTTTTATTTGCTGTAGGAGGAGTATTACTTTATTTTATACTAACCTGTTTTGAAATTCAATACAGAGGTAGAATTGCCATATTTCTAGGTCTTTTATTGGCTTGTGTAGACGAACTTCACCAAATATACTCGTTAAATCGAGGTCCGGGCATTTTGGATGTTGCAATTGATACAAGTGGGGTTATTTCAGGAGTCATATTAGCTTTTGTGACCATTCAAATTTTTGAGAAAATTCATACTAGATTTGAAAAGGAGAAAATAAAATGATAAATTTCAAAAAACGAATTGCAGAAAAAATTGCCACAGCAGTTAATTTTAATGCAGAAGAAATAGAGAATTATATTGAAGTGCCACCCAATCCAGAAATGGGAGATTATGCATTTCCGTGTTTCCGACTTGCTCAAATTTTGAAAAAATCCCCACCAGAGATTGCAAGTCAAATGAAAGAAAAAATTGAATGCGGTAACGAAATCCAAGAAATAAAGATTGTAGGAGGATATTTGAATTTTTATATTAATTCTCGCATCTTAGTAGAAAACGTGTTAAGAGAGATCGAGGAAAAACAGGAAAATTATGGTTCTTCTAATAGGGGAAACGGAAAAAATATTATTGTTGAATATTCTTCTCCTAATATTGCCAAGCCTTTTCATATTGGACATTTGCGAAATACGATTATTGGAAGTAGTTTGTATAAAATTTATCAATTTTTAGGGTATCATGCGATTGGAATTAACCATCTTGGTGACTATGGAACCCAGTTTGGAAAACTTATTGAAGGCTACAAGAGATGGGGAAATGAATATGACTTAGAGGAAAATCCAATTGAAAATTTAACAAAAATTTATGTTCGAATCAGTGATTTATGTAAAAACGATGAAACAGTTTTAGAAATGGCGCGTGAGAATTTTAAAAAATTAGAAGAAGGAGATAAATTTTGCCTTGACTTATGGACCAAATTTCGAGAATTAAGCCTAAAAGAATTCCAAAAAATATACGATTTATTAGATGTGACATTCGATTCTTGGAATGGCGAGTCATTCTATATTGATAAAGTTCCAGAAGTTGAAAAAAGACTGCAAAAAGCAGGGGTCATAACCGAATCGGAAGGAGCCCAAATTGTTGATTTAGAAGATAAAGGACTTGGTGTTTGTATGATTCGAAAAGCTGATGGCACAACGATTTATGCAACAAGGGATTTAGCCGCTATTTTGTACCGAGCAACCGAGTATAATTTTGATAAATGTTTATATGTTGTTGCCTACGAACAAAATTTGCATTTTAAACAGATTTTTGAAGTGGCTCAATATTTAGATTTGCCTAAAAAATGTGTTAATGGACTAGAACATGTACGTTATGGTATGACAAGATTATCTACGGGGAAAATGTCAACCCGTGAAGGAACAGCAATTAAAGTGGACGACTTATTAAAAGAAGCAATTGCTAGAGTTGAAAAAATTATTGAAGATAAAAATCCAGCTTTAGAAAAAAAAGAAGAAGAAGCACAAAAGATTGGAATTGGAGCCATTATTTTTAACAATTTATGCACAAATATCATTAAAGATCAAGTATTTGATTGGGATACAGTGCTTAATTTTAATGGAGAAACAGGTCCTTACATTCAATATGTATATGTGCGAACCAATAGTGTGCTGGAAAAAGCGGGATTTATACCTAAGATAGAAGATGTTGATTTTTCACAATTAACAGACAAAGAAAGTTTAAAAGTAATTTCGTATTTATATGAATTTCAAGATACTTTAAAATCTGTGGTGGACAAAAATGAACCGTCGCTTTTGGCTAGATATTTGCTTCATTTGAGTCAAAGTTACAGTAACTTTTATAGCGAAAACAAGATTATTAGTGAAGATAAAAACTTAACCAATGCTAGACTATACTTAACCAAAAGTGTAGGAATTGTGCTAAAAATTGGATGTAAATTGCTAGGAATTAAGATGCCAAACAAGATGTAGATTGGTTTATGTAAAAAAATTATGTAAAATTTTCAAAAAACTATTGAAATTGGATGAAAATTATGGTAAAATAGAATTAAGTACAAGGTATGACAAAAGAAAAATATAATAGAATAGGGGTGATTTGTTTTTGGAAGAGAATCAATTAGCGCTTCTATTTAATATATCAGATACCAAACAATTAATGGAAGAAAACACAACTACGAAGTTTAAAAAATATGTAATAGCGATAGCAACAAGAATGATTGATATATTAGGTGGATTAGTGGGATGTTTATTTATTATACCAATTATGTTTGCGACAATTATCAATAATATTAAAAATAAAGATTTTGGTTCCATATTTTATACACAAAAAAGAATTGGAAAAAATGGAAAACTATTTAAAATGTATAAATTCAGAACCATGGTTAAAGATGCGGATAAAAAGCTGGATGAGTTGTTGGAAAGAGATGAAAGGGCAAAAGAAGAATATGCTAAATATAAAAAATTAAAAAATGACCCAAGAGTGACAAAATTCGGTGAGTTTTTAAGAAAGACAAGCTTAGATGAATTTCCACAATTTATAAATGTTTTAAAAGGAGAAATGAGCTTAGTTGGACCAAGACCATATTTACCAAGAGAAAAAGAGGACATGGGTAAATATTATGATTACATAATTCAGCACAAACCGGGTATTACTGGTTACTGGCAAATTAGCGGTAGAAATGATGTAACATTTGAAAATAGAGTTGATCTTGATTTCAAATATCATTATAAAAAATCACTTAAAAATGATGTTAAAATTTTATTAATCACAACTTTGATTACGATTAAAAGAAAAGGTGCAATGTAGAATATTGATGTAAAAATTTAAAAAGCCATTTGAAGTTTATTTCAAATGGCTTTTTTTGGTGATTTATATTGGATTTACATGAATAATTGCTTTGTTTATTTTTTCTAATTTTTCAATATCTTTTTCTAAATGGTCGGCTAGATTATGACTTTCAAATGTGCTGATATTACCATCAACAGAGATTGTTAAAATAACAACATAATGATAACCAGTTGGAACCGTATATAAATTACTGACAGCTTTAATGTTGTCGTGTTCTGCAACAAGATTTAAAATAAAAGTTTTAGTATTTTCATCTAAAGATATATCCATTAGTATATTGTAGCTTTCCATGAAAATTGAAAAACCAGAAATGAAAATCCAAAGAGAAATGCCAATTCCAATAATTCCATCTAGATAAAAAATATCAAATTTACCAAAGATGATGGAAATAAGTGTAAAAGTTGTAACGATACAATCGTTTCGATGATCTTGATAGGCAGATTTTAGAAGAATGCTATTATATTTTTTATACATTGTTTTGGTGTATGCATATAAGACAAATTTAGTAATAATAGTAATAATGCAAACAATGATTAAAATCCATGAAAAGATGAAAGTAGAGTGATTGATTAATGTTATGAATGAATCAATAAATAGTTTCAAAGCTACAATTAGCATGGTAATGCTGATAAATAACGAGAAAATGTATTCAGCTTTTCCATGGCCAAAATTGTGATTGTGGTCTTCTGGTTCACTTGCAATTTTATTACCAATGAAGGTCATAAGAGAGGCTAAAATGTCGGAGGCACTATTAAAGGCATCTGCTATCATAGATTGGCTATGACTAGCAAAGCCAATAAAAGCTTTTATAATAAATAAAAAAATATTGCCAAGTATACCTAAAATACCAGCATTTTTAATGTTTTTATATTTGGTTTCCATACAAAATCTCCATTTTTATTTAAATTTTTCTATATTATATGAAAATGTAAGGAAAAAAGCAATATAAATATTGTAATTTTTTTGAATGATCAGTATTCTAAAAAATAGATTATAATAGAAATAAATATAAAAAAGATAGAGTGATGGTAAAAGTTGACAAATTTGAACAAATGTAATATAAATAAGATAAATTGATGAATAGAAATAGAATCTAAAAATAAAGAATTTTTATTCACAAAAATCTTTATATAGGAGAGATGCAAATGTCGTTTATTGAGGAAATAAAGGTTAGAGCAAAACAAGATAAAAAAACAGTAGTTTTGCCAGAAGCATTAGATACTAGAATTTTAAAAGCAACAGAGATTTTACTTTCAGAAGATATTGTTTCAATTGTTTTATTAGGAAATAAGGAGGAAATATGCAATAAAGCAAATAAAGAAAAGATTCAAATTGAAAAAGCGCAAATCATTGATCCCAATGATACTAAAAAAGCACAACAATATGCGAGTCTTTTGTCTGAAGTAGACAAAACAGTAACATTAGAAGAAGCCAGAAATTTAGTAAAAGATCCAGTTTATTTTGGTATGATGATGGTAAAATCTGGCGACGCGGATGGCTATGTTTCAGGTGCTATGAATACAACAAAAGATATCTTAAAAACAGCAATGCGAATTTTCAAAAAAGAAGGAACCAAAATTTTATCAACTGTGCTTTTGATGCTTGTTCCAAACTATGAATATGGGGCAAAGGATGGTGTGTATATTTTTTCAGATTGTGCATTAAATGAAAATCCGGGATATTTAGCATTATCAGAAATTGCACTAACTTCAGCTAAAACTTATGAGAAGTTTACAAGAAAACCAGCTAAAGTAGCAATGCTTTCTTATTCGACTTTGGGAAGTGCCAAATCTTTATATACGGAAAAAGTTATAAAGGCAACAGAAAGGGCAAAGAAGAAGTGTCCAGAGTTGATTATTGATGGAGAGTTACAATTGGATAGTGCTATTGTGCCAGAAATAGCAAATTCTAAGGCACCAAATTCACCAGTAAAGGGAGAAGCTAATGTTTTGATATTTCCGAATATTAATGCAGGGAATATTGGTTGTAAATTAGTAGAAAGATTAGCTGATGCGCAAATGTTTGGACCAATTTGCCAGGGATTAGAAAAACCAATTAATGATTTATCAAGAGGTTCATCGGTAGAAGGAATTGTTGGAACAATTTTGATAACTGTGTTACAAGCACAAAAATAGAATAACTAGAAAATCTAGAAAGGAAAAAAGGAGAAAATATGGAATTAAATAAAGAGAATATCAAAAAATTAATTGGAATCATCTCTTTTGGAATTATCTTATATTTTGTACTGGAAAATATTGGGGTGGTGAAAAATACACTTGGTTATGTGGTAGAAATGTTATCACCATTTTGGATTGGAGCAGGACTTGCTTTTGTTCTAAATATTCCAATGAAAAGTTTCGAGAAGAGATTGTTTAAACCCAAAAAAATGAAGAATGGGAAAATTACTTACAATCGTTTTAAAAGACCAATTTGCATGACACTTTCTTTTGTCTTAACCATTTTTGTTATTGGTTTTATTATCAAATTAGTTATACCGCAATTAATTAGTGTTATTTTTATGTTTTTAGGTGAGATTCCAGATATGGCATATAATGTAAAAGAATGGGCAATTGAACTAACCAAGCAGTATCCAGAGATTAGTAACCAAATTCAAAATATAGAAATTAATTGGAACAGTATAGTAAATGATTTGATAAGTTTTATGAGTAATTTAGCAAGTGGATTGGTGACATCTTCGATTGGTTTTATTGTGGGGCTAGTTGGAGGAATTTTCAATGCAATTATTTCGGTTGTTTTTGCAATTTACATATTAGTTAGCAAAGAAAAACTAACAGAGCAATTAAAGAAAATAATTAAAGCATACTTGCCAAAAGATAAAGCCAAATATGTATTAGAAATTTGTTCTTTATCCAAAAATACATTTCATAATTTTATGACAGGACAATTGATTGAAGCAACAATTTTAGGAACCTTATGTTTTATTGGAATGGTTATTTTACGATTACCATTTGCAGCAACGATTTCCATTTTGGTTGGTGTTACTGCATTAATACCGATTGTAGGTGCATTTTTAGGGATTATTATTGGTGCAGTATTAATTTTATCGGTTGTTCCAATTAAGGCACTTGTTTTTGTTGTATTTTTATTAGTATTGCAACAGTTTGAAACAAATGTTATTTATCCTAAGGTGGTCGGAAATTCGGTAGGGCTTCCGGGCATGTGGGTGTTAGTAGCAGTAGCTGTTGGAGGAAGTTTAGGCGGAATGATTGGATTAATTATTGGACTTCCTACAGTTTCTGTATTGTACACAATTTTAAGAAATGATGTCAATCAAAGATTAAGGAAAAAAGAGGAAATAGAAAAGGAAAGTCTATGATGGAAACAGAAGAATTCTTATCTATTGTAAAATCTAGTTATGAACAGAATATGGATATTAAATTTAAGAAATTTGATCGTTGTGAAATGGCAAAAACAACCTTTCAAAAAGTTGAATTTCAAAATTGTGAATTTTCTCACTGTAAGATAATAGAAAGTCAAATGGAAAAAATAATTTTTGCAGACTGCCAATTTAACCAATGCGATTTTTCGAATACTTCGTTGGAAAAATCAAATTTGATAAGATGTAGGATGGATAATTGCAAATACATTGGATGCAATTTTATAGAGGCTAGGCTATATGAGACAACCATAAAAGATAGTTTGTTTCAATATGCTAATTTTTCGGGTGCTTTCTTAGAAAAGACAAGCTTTATAGAAACTGTGCTGAGAAATGTGGCTTTTCAAGAAGTTATTTTAAAATCTATACAATATGAAAATTGCGATTTGGCAGAAGCACAATTTTTTAAAACCAATTTAAATGGAATTGATTTTAGAACTTCTAATATAGAAGGGATATTAGTGGGAATTGAAAATTTAAAAGGAGCAATTGTGACAGATTATCAAGCTATAAATTTAGCCAGTTTGATGGGAATTGTAATCAAGTAAAAAAGGAACAATAAATAATCTCAAAAATAATTGACGAAAAAACAAATCTATAGTAAAATATCGTCACAACCAAAATAAGAGACAAATATAATATAATAAAAAAGTAAAGGATGGAAAACTATGAAAATAGAAAATACTGATGAATATGTTATGACGCTCATTATGGCTGCTGGAAAAGGTACAAGAATGAATAGCAACAAATCAAAATTAATACATAAAATTTATGATAAAGAACTTGTTCGAAGAGTTGTAGATTTGGCAAAAAAAATTGGTTCAGATGAAATTGTAGCAGTAGTTGGGCATTTAAAAGAACAAGTACAAGAAGTACTTGGAGATGAAGTAAATTATGCATTCCAAGATGAATTATTAGGAACGGGTCATGCAGTAATGCAAGCAAAGCCATTTTTAAAAGGAAAAAAAGGAAAAGTTGTCATTTTATATGGAGATGTTCCGATTATCAGACCAGAAACTTTAAAAAATTTAATCTCTAAGAGCATTAAAAACAAAGAATATGCTACGTTATTAACAGCTATTTACGAAAATCCAACTGGTTATGGAAGAATTATTCGTGATGAAGGTGGCAACATTAAAGGAATTGTCGAGGAAAAAGATGCCGATCCGCTTCAAAAAAAGCATATTAAAGAAATCAATTCTGGTATTTATTGTTTTGACATTGAAGAATTGCTAAACGCGATTGAAAAAATCAAACCAAACAATGCACAAGGTGAATATTATTTAACGGATGTTATCAAAATCATGAATGATGAAGGCTTGAAAACGGGTGCTGTAATAGTGGAAGACAATACAGAAATTTTAGGGGTCAACGATCGAGCACAATTAGAATTATTAACACGTGTACTTCGCATGAGAATTAATAGCTATCACATGAAAAAAGGGGTTACTATTGAAGATGCTAGCACAACATACATTTATGATGATGTTAAAATTGGTATGGACACGGTTATTCATCCCAATACGATTATCAAAAGTGGTGTAACCATTGGGGAAAATTGTGAAATTGGACCAAATGCTTATATTCGAGAAGGTTGCAAAATTGGAAATCAAGTAAAAGTGGGAAATTGTGTAGAGTTAAAAAAAGTTAAGATTGCAGACGGTTCAAAAGTGCCACATTTGACATATTTAGGCGATTGTGAAGTAGGAAATAATGTAAATGTTGGTTGTGGAACGATTACTTGCAATTATGATGGTAAAAATAAACACAAAACGAAAATTGGAGACAATGCTTTTATTGGTTCAAATGTCAATCTTGTTGCGCCAGTTAAAATCGGAGATGACGTTTTGGTGGCTGCTGGTTCAACAATTACAGATGATGTTCCAGATGGGAAAATGGTAATTGCAAGAGAACGCCAAGTAGTAAAAGAGAAAAAGAAAAAATAAATTACGAAAAATAACAAGAATTTTCTTGTTATTTTTTTGAATTTATTATACAATATAAAAAACATGCCAAAGAAAAAAGGAGAAAAGTGAAATGAAACAAAAATATTTTAATGATGGAATAATCGGAAATGGAAAATTAACAGCTAGCTTTAGTAAAACAGGACAACTTTTAAGGCTTTTTTTCGGTTCCATTGACTACAAACAATTCATTGAGCAATTTGATGTTGGAGTCAAAGTAAATGATTCGGCCATGATATATTTACATAATGATGTCAATAATTTATATGATCAAAAATACATAAAAGATACAAATATTTTACAAACAGAAATCTTAAACACTTATTTTAATTTACAAGTGATTCAAACAGATTTTGTACCTATGTCAGAAAATATATTAGTCAAAAATTATCGATTTATTAATCAAAGCAACATTGATTTAAACGTTAATTTATTGGCTTATTCTAAAGTTTTAACCAATATTAATAATGATACTTGTGGTTTTTTTAAAAATGATTGTTTATTACAATATAATCACGATTATTCCCTATGCATTTTTGCCAAAGAAAAACCGCTTTCTTATCAAATTAATAATGCGGATTCAAATATGATGGAAGGAATTATTGGGGGAAAAGATTATATTGGTATGTCGCCTGATTCTGCTATTAGTTATGATTTAAAAACCATTAAACCGGGCGAAGAGGTCAACATCAATTTATATGTGTATGTGAATGATAACCAAAAAAATTGTTTATTAAATGATTTAGATAACGAAATCAATCGTATTCGAAAAATAGATATTGTAAAGGAATATGAAGACACAAAAAAATATTGGCGAAAATACATCAAAGATTATGATAAATTAAACATTGAAAAAAGCGATATAGATGAAAGAATTAAAAAAATCTATAAACGTAGTATTTTATTATTTTCACTTCTTACCAACGATGAGACTGGAGGAATTTCAGCTGGTATGGAAGTAGATGAAGACAAAACCAAATGTGGGAGGTATTCTTATTGCTGGACAAGAGATGCTGTTTTTGTAACACGTGCGATGGATGTTTTAGGAATGAAAACAGAAGTCGAGAAGTTTTATAATGTCTTCTGTAAGATGACACAAAGTAAGTCTGGTAGATGGCAACAACGTTTTTATACAGATGGTAGATTAGCACCATGTTGGGGTTATCAAATTGATGAAACAGCAAGTGTTGTATTTGGTGTATATGAACATTACAAAAAATACAAAGATAAAACATTCCTAAAAAACAATTTAAAAATGTGTGAAAATGCTGTTGGCTATTTGCAAAAATATGTAGATGACATAATTTGTGAAAAAGGAAAATTTCTGCCAAGTTATGATTTATGGGAAGAATATGAAGGCATTTCTTTATATTCCATGGCAAGTATTTTTTCAAGTTTTAATGCTATGCTTAAAATTTATAAAAGTTTAAAATCTGTTTTTGAAAACAATCGTTTAAAAATAGATACCATTAATAAAAAAGTTAAAACATTAGAACAAGGCATGTCAGAGATTAAGGAATATGTTCTAAAAACATTTTATGATGAAAAGAAAAAAACATTTGTTAGAAATGTAGAAGATAGAAAAATTGATATTAGCATATTAGGTGCGATTACACCATTTGAAATGTTTTCTCCAGACGAAAAAAATATTCAAAATACTATTGAAAGGATTAATATGACATTGCGTACTTATACAGGTGGTTATGTTCGCTATGAAGAAGATCGCTATATGGGAGGCTATAATCCTTGGCCAATTGCAAACTTATGGATGGCTTGTTATAATTTAGAAGTTGGAGAGGATAAAAAAGCTTTAGAAAATTTCGAATTCGTCACAAATTCTTGTCAAGAACATGGCTTTTTAGGTGAACAAGTCAATAACGAAGCTATGAAACCAGCTTGGATTATTGGGCTTACTTGGAGTCATGCAATGTATATTGTAGTACTGGAAAAACTAAAGAAAAAAGGATTGATTTAAGAAAAAGAAAGGATGTAATAATGGCAAAAAAGCAAACCATCGTATTTTTTTGTAATGAATGTGGTTATGAATCTTCAAAATGGTTGGGCAAATGTCCAGCATGTGGAAAATGGAACACTTTTGTAGAAGAAAAAGTAATAGAAAATAGTACCAATAAAGAGAAAAATAAGACAAAAAGTGAAGTTATCAAATTAAATGAAGTTGAGAAAAAAACGACTATTCGCATTCAAACAGAAGTAAAAGAATTAGACAGAGTTTTAGGTGGTGGATTTGTGAAAGGTTCACTAACACTTCTTCGGTGGTGAACCGGGGATTGGAAAATCAACTTTGATTTTGCAGATTTGTGATCGTGTCAAAGTTAAAGGTAAAATTTTATATATTTCTGGTGAAGAATCGGCAGAACAAATTAAATTGAGGGCTGATAGACTGAATATTCATAATGAAAATTTACTTTTTTTATCTGAAACAGATATTGATAATGTCGAAAGCGCTTTGGAAAAATGTGAACCAGATTTTGTTATTATTGATTCTGTACAAACTATGTATTCGGAGGAAATTACGTCAGCACCTGGAAGTGTCAGCCAAGTAAGAGAAATCACAGCACGTGTGATGAAAATGTGTAAGCAAAAACAAATTACAACGATTATTATTGGTCATGTTACTAAAGATGGAAACATAGCAGGACCAAGAGTTTTAGAACATATGGTAGACACAGTTTTGTATTTAGAAGGGGAACGATATTTTGCTTATCGAATTTTGCGAGGAGTTAAAAATCGCTTTGGATCCACCAATGAAATTGGTATGTTTGAAATGCAAAATGAAGGTTTGCAAGAAATCAATGATCCTTCTTCTGTATTGATTTCAGAACGAGAAGAAGGAACAACCGGTTCTGTAATTGTGGCAAGTTTGGAAGGAACACGACCAATTCTTTTGGAAATGCAAGCTTTATCGACACCTACTGTGTTTGGCTTACCAAGAAGAACAGCAAATGGAATTGATTACAATCGTTTAGTTTTATTAATGGCAGTTTTGGAAAAAAGAGCAGGAATTAATTTAAGTTCACAAGATGTATATTTGAATATTGTGGGTGGAATGCGTGTCAATGAACCAGCTTTAGATTTAGGAATTGTTTTATCGGTTGCTTCAAGTTTTAAAAATATTCCAATTGATAAGCAGGTTGCAGTTATTGGCGAAGTTGGTTTGACGGGAGAAGTTAGAAGTATAAATATGATTGAAAAAAGAGTAAAGGAAGTTGAAAAATTAGGTTATAAAAAAGTGATAATACCAGAAACTAATAAAAAGAACTTGAAAGACGATTATAAATTAGATATAATAGGAGTCAAGAATGTAATAGATGCATTGAGACTTTTGAAATTAAAATAGAAAGGACAAAAATAAAATGAAAGAGAAAATAAAATTAATGGTGTTTAGTGGAATTCTGATTGCTTTAATTGTTTTGATTGGAATATTACTATATAATGGAATGAAATCCGTGACAGACGAAATGCAAAACCCAGTAGCAACGTTTGAGATGCAAGATTATGGCACGATAAAAATGGAACTATACCCAGAATATGCGCCAAACACAGTTACAAATGTAATAGCATTAATTGAAGCGGGCTATTATAATAATAAAGTTATTTATGGAAAAGATGAAATGTGTTTATATATGGCACGAAATTCAGAAGAAGACACCAAAGGACCATCCATCAGTCTGATTGATAATTCAATTGAAGCAGATTCGGACGACGATTATTTTTATGAAATTAATGGAGAGTTTATTGCTAATGGATTTGAACAAAACACATTAAGACATGAAAAAGGCGTATTATCTCTTAACCGTTCCGATTATTCTTCGTATGGACTAAAAGAAGAAGGCTATAATTCAGGTAGTGCAGCCTTTTCTGTTATGATGGAAGATACAGCTGATTTAAATGGGGTTTATTGTGCATTTGGCAAAGTAATAGAAGGGTTAGATATATTAGAAAAAATCTATCATGAGGTTCAAATGGCAGAACCAGAAGAAGGAAGTACAAGCTCTATTCGAGAATTTACTACCATGCCAGTAATAACCAATGCAACCGTCGAAAAATATGGAGTCGACTATGGTAAGCCAGAAACACATGAAGCTTTTGATATACAAAGTTATATGAACGATTTATACAGTCAATATTATACAAACTAACCCACAAAAGATAGGAAAGGAGCTTAACCTGCATGAAAAAAAATAATGGTATAACAATGATTTCGTTAACAATTACAATTGTTATATTAGTAATACTTTCTAGCATAACAGTAATGGTAAATCTAGATGCTTATAATATAACAAAAGTACAGAACTTTATTGCTAAAATGAAAGCAATTCAAACTAGGGTTGATCATATTGCTGAACAGAATAATGTAGGTGAGTATGCTGAAATAACGGAAGAGAAAAAACAAGTATTTTCTAATATTATCGCAGCTGATACAATCGATAAAAAGAATTCATGGAACGAAGAATTAGATTCTAATATAGAAAATTACTCGTATTTTACACCACAAGACTTAGCAAAAGAAATTGGCTTAAAAGATCAAGATATAGCAGTTTTTATTAATTTTAAAACACGTAATGTAATAGCTGAAAAGGGTGTCAAAAGAGACGGAAAAATATATTATAGGCAATATGACTTAGAAGGTGGGGATCAATTAATTCCTAATTTAATGGGAGGAAATGAGCAAGGTGCTCCAACGATTGAGCTAAATTTGAATGAAAGTACTACTTGGGCAAAAACGGCTACTGTAAGAGGGACAATAAAAGATAAGATTGGACTAAAACAAGGAGCCAAGATAAAATATGGCTGGAGTACAAGTTTAACAACAGAACCAACTTCTTATACTGATGCTAATGTGAGTTATCAAGACGGGGAAAAAATGGTTTTATTTGAAGCAACTTCTAGTGATTTGACAGGAAAATACTACTTATGGATAGTTCCCGAGGATTTACAAAATACACAAGGAAATAAACAAACAGAAATAGTCAAATCAACAGGAACATTTTGGCTAGATAATACAGCTCCTAATCTTACTTTGACCCAAGAAAGCCTAACAAAAGCAACTTCTCAAACGATTCGAACGCAGACTTTTGATGGAGAATCTGGAATAAGTGTAGTAAAATGGGCAGCTGGCTCAAGAGACTTAAGCTATTTTAATAATGCTGGTATCAATATTTCTTCGAATACAGCTATTGAAGTAACAACACAATCTTATTTTGATACAATGAATCTTTATAACGATTTGACAGGGGATAAAATCTATACAGTATATGCAAAAGATAATAGCGGTAATGAAATCGTAAAAACGATAAAAGTAGAAAATCTTTTAATTAATTATACATTCTGCGTTGGGAAGGGAATGTATGGAACCAATGGTGCAACAGTAAAAGGTACATCTATATTACTCCCAAAATCTAATGCTTGTCAATATGGACCATATGTAAAATTACCAGTAGGTTCTTATACAGTTTATTGGGATGGAATTTCTATTAATAATTGTAATTTTCGTAGTTATTGTAGTGCGGGTACTGAGACAGTTATTCCTGTATTTACACAAAGCTCGGGAAGACCTTCTGCTACCTTTACTTTAAACGAAGTAAAAAGTGGAGTTGAATTTGTGAGCTATAACCAATCCAATGTACAAGTAGAAGTTATGGGAGTGACATTAGTACAAAACAATTAAAATTGTGATTTAAAATTGAGATAAAATAAAGAGTTTTATTTCAATTTTTTATTGCTAAATGAATAAAACAATGTTATAATACTTCCCATAAGGGAGAAAAAAACATGCCAAATCGAATTGATAAAGAAAACTATTATTTAGATATTGCAGAAACAGTTGCTAGTCGAGCTACTTGTCTTAGAAAAAAATATGGAAGTGTTATTGTTAATCATGACCAAATCATTGCGACAGGTTATTGTGGAGCACCAAGAGGAAGAGTTAATTGCTGTGATTTAGGCTATTGCATGAAGAAAAAGATGTTACCTGAAACGCGTCACGGTGGCTATGATGCTTGTCGTTCTGTACATAGTGAACAAAATGCTATTATCAGTAGTTCACGCCAAGAAATGCTAGGAGGAACACTATATTTGGTTGGCTATCGAACAGAAAATAATGATTACGAAGAAGGTGCAGCACCATGTTTAATGTGCAGAAAATTAATTATTAATAGTGGCATAAAGAAAGTTATTGTCCGAAAATACAAACAAGAATATGTAGTATATGATGTTCAAGATTGGATTGAAAATGATGAATATCTAGAAGGAAAATTATCATACTAGAGGAGGAAAATTTGAAAAACTTACGACATAAAATAAAAGAAGATAGAATAACTGTCGATATAATATGTCTATTGCTATTAGCCATTCTTTTATCACTTCCTATGTTTAGACAAGAAAAAGATATATTTTTTGATGACGGAAGTCAACATTTGATGAGGGCTTTTGGAACGTATCAATCCATAGTTCAAAATGGAAATGAAAATATTATTTCAGATTTTGTAAATGGATTTGGTTATTCTTGGAATTTATTTTATGGTCCACTTTCAGTAGATATTATAATTGTAATCAGCCTTATTGTTGGAGCATTTAATTTAGGATTTAAAATAACCATGTGTGCTATTTTATTTCTAGCTGGTTTTTTAATGTATAAATTTATAAAAGAAATGACACAAAATGGAAATACGGCATTGTTAGCTAGCTTTATATACATGTCATCACCTTATTTTTTTACAGATATTTATATAAGGCACGCGGTAGGTGAAACAATGGCATTTGTATTTATACCATTGGTATTTTTAGGACTTTATCATTTATTTAATACCGAAAAAAATCATTATTATTTGATATTTCGGAAGTTGCCGGACTAATTTTATCCCATAATATTTCGGCTGTTTTAACAGCTATTTTTGCTGGTATTTATTGTCTTGTTAATATCAAAAATTTAACTTATACACGTGTAAAAAAAGGCTTAGTCATCGACCTAATTTTGATTTTACTAATTACGAGTTTCTATTGGATGCCACTTTTAGAAACAAAATTTGATACGGACTATAGAGTTTATGAAACAAATGCAATGGCAAACCAAGAAAGTTTCCTAATGCATGCTTTAAAATGGAAGGATTTAGTTATTACATCAAATCATAATACTTTTATATTTGAAATTGGTTTGCCTGTAATAATTATGCTAATTTTTTCGGTTATGGCTTTTCGAAAGTTAGAAGAAAATAGAAAAGAATATTTATTTTTTCTTATTTCTGGAATTATTAGTATGTTAATGACTACCCAATATTTTTTTTGGAAATGGTTGCCAGATTGTTTTTATATTATCCAGTTCCCATGGAGATTGTTATTATTTTCAAGCTTTTTCTTTGCGATTATAGCGAGTATAAATATGTCTATGCTAATAAAAAAATTCAATATAAAAGATGTATTTGTAATTGGAAGTATCTGTGTTCTTTATATTTTTTCGAAACACTATGCAATACCAACTGCAAATCAAGTTCCACAAACAGAGCAATATGAAATTATGAGTGTATCAGGACAAAATAATGAGTGGCTTCCGGGAATGGGAAGATTAGAATATTTACCAAGTAAAGCCTATCAAAATACATTTTATATTGCAACAAGAGAAGAAGGAATTCTAGTAATAGAAGGAAATTGTGAGATACAAGAGACTTTAAAAAAGGGTACTTTTATGAGAGCTAAAATAAAAACACAAAATCAAAAAGCTAAATTAGAGTTACCCTTTATTTACTATCCAGGTTATACGATAAAATTTGACGGAATGAGAATATATCCCTACGAAACGCAACATGGAATGATTGGTTGTGAGATTGAAAGTAACGAAGAGGGAGAATTAGAAATTAAATATACAGGAACGAAAATAATGAATGTTTCTAAAATAATCTCTATGGCTGTATTTATTGTAGTTTTAATGATTGTTTGGAAAAAGCATTAAAAAGAAAGGAAGAAAAAAATG
>CANBLA010000003.1 GCA_947369305.1 uncultured Clostridia bacterium | reverse complement strand
GGATTGCAGAAACTTAAAGAAGAAAGCAAAATACAAAAAATAATCGAATTTGTTTTGAGCTCGAGATGGTTTGTATTGTTTCTTGGTATTATTATTTTATTAAAAACCATATTTTTTTATAGGAATACTGTTTTTAAAGATGATACTATATGGTTATGGTCCATTAGACAAACTTGTTTTTTTATCGTGATAATAGTATTTCCTCTCTTGTTATTTAGAAAATCAGTTAGGAGATTTGAGTTTGGAATAGTAATAGACGTTTTAATAAGCATCTTATTATTTGCAGATGAACTTTATTATACTTATGCATCCAATATTTTGTCTGTTATGCAAGTACGGGAATATGCAATATAAAGATGAAATTTTAGTAGCAATTCCAACCTTACTTAGTAGACATCAGATTTTATATTTTATAGATTTGATTGTGATTACTATTGTTGTAAGTTCTAGATGGATACGAATTAAATCAAAAGATGGATTTAAAGGTATTCCAGTATTGATAACGTTAATTTGTATTGTATTTTTTTGTACTTCCTATCATTTTATTCCAGAATCTCTTGAATTAGTAACAGGTTTTATTTATAGCAAATACAAATCTGTAAGGTATGGAACGATTTATGGATATCATTTTGTAGATATTAAGAATGCAGTAACTAATAATAAATGCGCTATTTATAGCACATATGATGAGATGATAAAGGCTTATCTAGATTTAAAAAAATATCAAAAACAAAGTCCAGAAAATGAAGAATTTAAGGGGATTGCCGAAGGAAAAGATGTTTTTGTCATTCAATTAGAGTCAGTACAGCAATTTGTGGTTGATAGGCAAATCAATGGAAAAGAAATTACACCGAACTTAAATCAGTTTTTGGCGGAAAATATTCATATATCAAACATGCATGCGTCAAGCTATACAACAACTGCGGATTCAGAACATAGCTTTATTACTTCCATATATCCAAGTGAAAATGGAGAAGCTTTTAGCAAATATTATTCTAATACTTATGATGATATTTTTAAAAATTATAAAAAAGCTGGTTACACCAATGTTTATGCACACGGAAATTATGATACTTTTTGGAATCGAAAAAATGTTTTTTCAAAATATGAGGTGGATAAAGTCTATTTTATAAATGATTTTCAAGATACTTCAGAGCTCATTCGAACTTATTTATCAGATGAATTATTATATCTCCAAATTTTGGACATGTTGCCTAAGACAGAAGAACCCATATTGGCAGATATTGTAGCAGCTTCGTCGCATAAACCATTTGATTTAGAAGGAATTCAGAATAAAGCAAATAAAATATCCATTAATGTAGGAAAATATGAAGGAACTGAGTTCGGAAATTATTTAGAATCGGTCAATTATGCAGATTATGCATTTGGCATATTTTTAAAAGAACTAAAAGCACGAGGATTATATGAAGATAGTGTGATTTTGATTTATGGAGATCATTACGGCATGAGCATGTATGATGAAGATTTGATGGAATTTCTAGGAGAAGATAAAGAAAATTATAATTCTGCTAGATTGCAATTTGAGTTCTCAAATGTTGCATGTGGTATGAGAATTCCGGGAATTGAAAAAATGAGAATTGATTATCCTGTCAGTAAAGTTGATATAAAGCCGACACTATTACAAATTGCCAATATAGAAGATAATTTTTCACTAGGAACAAGCTTTTTTTCACCAAAGCCATATGTATGTGTAAACAATGGAAAAATTATTACAGAAAAATATTATTATGATGCAGAAAATTGGTATGATTTAAAAACGGGAAATGAATTAGATATGGAAAACGTAGATGTAAATACAAAAGATACTTTAAATAAAAATGTTGAATATATGAATTTAGAAATTGGAATTTCAATGTCGGTTTTGACAGAAAATTTATTGAAAGGTAAGTTTTAAAAAAGCGAGTTTTGTTACTCGCTTTCATTTTTATCTCGGATGGCTTCTTCAAATAATAATTTTAGTTTATCGAATAAACGATGAAAAAATTTTTTACCGAAGGTATCACGTTCTAGGTTAAGTAAATCTGTTTGCAGGTCATTTAAATAGGTTAATACACCATATTGTTTAATCAATTCTCGTTTTTCGTCTAATCGTTTCATCATTTCACAATAAAATGAATTGTAGAAATGGTAAGAATCAGTTTTTATTAAAAGTTCGTTGAATTCATATAAACGTTGCTGAAAACGATTTAAAGACTGTGTGTCACGAATTGCTTCAAATTCAGCTTCAAAACAATGCTCAATAATTAAGTTTTGAGTTGAAATGGTTACTTGTAAAATATGTGATTTAATTGTTTCAATTTTTGTATTTAATTTTTTTATTTTATAGAAATTTTTAGTATTTTCAGAATCGGTTATTAATTCTGAAAAAGCAAGTGATAAATGTTCTTCGTAATAAAGGAGTAAGTCAAAATTGGATTCAATTGTGTTATAAATTTTTTCATTACATTTTGCAATAAATGTGTTTTTGAAAATATGATTACTGTGCAAAGTACTGTGAAAAAGAGGGTAGGAACCTGTGAAATAGATAATCTGATTCATTAAAGCTGTTTCAAGTGGGTAAAATAAAGGACTTGGAGTATAAAAATCCATGTTATAATATTTTACATAATCTGCATTGGCTTGGGACGCTTTACTTGCCATTAATTGAACAGCAGCCTCATTTATGCCTTGTCCTTTGTTTGTTGTTAAATCATATAGACCAAACTTTAATAATTTTCCTTTTTGATTTTTGATTTCTTGAATGGCATGAATACATTCATGAATGGATAAAGTATCAAGATTATCTAAATTCATTTTATCACTAAAGTAAATGGTATGATTTTTGTAAAAATATTTAGCAACAGCAGAGTCTGGTGGCATTTTTGCAATGTACATATCCAATTTGCTAAGAGTGTCAATAAGAGTTTGTTTATTTAAATTATGTTCGGGAAATGTATCGCAAATTTTTTGCGCAATAATTTGTGCAATTTTATTAATTTGCATAATATCTAATTTTGATTTTACTTCGATTCCTTCTTTTTTTAAAACTGAATGGATGCTCATAAATTACTCCTTTGTACCATATACTTACATTATACACTAAAAAAGAAAAAAAGGAAGAGAAAATGCAAAAAAATATATTACATTTGCGTTACAAAAATGTAATCAAAATGTAATGCGTAAATACTTGATTTTTTCTCAATAAACAGTTATACTATATATGATAGACAATTTATAAAAAGGAGTAATAGGATGAAAAGATTTTTAAGTATAATCGGAATTATTATGGTAATTATTTTTACGATGACAATATCTGTAAATGCACTAAGCTTTACTGCTACAATGACACCAAGTGCCACAACGGTAGCAGAATCTACTGAATTTACAGTCACAGTAAAAGTTTCTAATTTAGATGTTGGAGCAAATGGAATTAATTCGTTAAAGGGATATTTAAAATATGATACAGAAGTATTTGACACAATTAGTGAGTCAAGTATTGAAGGATTAAATAGTTGGACAGCAAAATACGATGCTACAACAGGAAAAATTGAATTAACGAAAAATACATTTGTAACATCTACGCAAGAAGTTTTCCAAATTGCCTTTAAGACAAAGTCTGGCATTTCTGGAAAAAGTGGAGCAATTTCGTATTCTAATATTGTAGCATCGAATAGTGAAAGTGATATTTCTGCAACCAATATTTCTACTTCTATCACAGTTGGTAATTCATCAAATAATGGTAATGCAGTAGAAAATGAAGTACAAAACAATACGATAATAGCGCCCATTATTAACTCAACTACCAATACTAACAATTCTGCAAACAACACAAATATAGCAACCAATAATACAACAAACAATGTTGTTTCCCAATATGTTAATACAACATCTGAAAAAGATATGCCAAAAACGGGTGTAGATGATACATTGTTAGCTTTAGTTTTTATAGCAATTGCGGTAGCAATGGTGTTTTATATAAAAATTGAAAAATTAAACAAAGATATGAAATAAAATGTTTTATAAATAAAGAAGACCTTGTTAGGGAGTTAACTAGGTCTTTTTTATTTATAAAAAATTTTGTTATAGCAAATTAAATGATAGAAAAAATAAAAATATTTATGTTTTTTCCAAAATCAATTGCCAATTAAAGTCAGATATTATATAATAAAAACAAAGGTTATTTTAGGAGAAAATAGATGAATAAAAAATGGGAGATTTGTGAGTATGATATAGAATTAGTAAGAAAAATTGCGGGGGAAAACAATATATCAGAATTAATGGCAGTTTTACTGATCAATCGAGGGATTATACACAAACAAGAAATTGAAGTGTTTTTGGCACCTACTAGAAAGGACTTTCATAATCCATTTTTGATGCCAGACATGGAACAAGCTGTTGATAGAATAGAAAAAGCAATTGAAAAAAATGAGAAGATTATGATTTATGGAGATTATGATGTTGATGGAGTTACCAGTATTACAGTTTTAAAGAAATTCTTGAAAGATAGAGGTATGACAGAAGTTGGCTATTATATTCCAAAACGATTAGATGAGGGTTATGGATTAAATAAAGAAGCTATTAAAAAAATTTATGATGCTGGTTATAAACTAATTATTACGGTGGATTGTGGTATTACAGGGATGAAAGAGATAGAATATGCTTATTCTTTGGGCATGGAAGTGATTGTAACAGATCATCATGAGCCATTAGATGAAATTCCTAAAGCAGTTGCTGTGATTGATTGTAAAAGAAAAGACTCGAAGTATCCGTTTAAAGGTTTAGCTGGTGTTGGTGTTGTGTTTAAACTAACACAAGCTTTGAGTCAAAGACTTTGTTTGGAAGAAAAGGAATATCTAAAATATTTAGATATTGTATGTATTGGAACGATTTCCGATATTGTTCCTTTAGTAGATGAAAATAGAGTTATTTCAAAATTAGGACTAAAATTGGTGGCTCAAACGAGATGTTTGGGGTTAAAATCTTTATTAGAAAATAATGTTGGTAAAAATACATTGATTAATGCAACAACAGTTTCATTTGGCATTGCACCACGTATTAACGCTTGTGGAAGAATTGGTTATGAAACAGAAGCAGTTAAATTATTTATGACAGAAAATTTAGCAGAAGCAAGAGATACAACTCAAAAGTTAAATCGTTACAATCAAACAAGACAAGAAATTGAAAAGAATATTTTTGAGGAAGCCAAAGAAATAATTGAGAAAAATAATATGCAAAATTGTAATACGATTGTGATTGGAAAAGAAGGATGGCATCATGGTGTTATTGGGATTGTTGCTTCTAAAATAACAGAATTGTATTTTAAACCAACAGTATTAATTGGGTTTGAAGATGGAATTGGAAAAGGTTCTGGAAGAAGTATTCCGGGATTTGACTTACATGAGGCTTTACATGCTTTAGGAGGATATTTGGAAAAATATGGTGGACATGAAATGGCAGTTGGTGTGACGGTTAGCCAAAAGAATTTTGCTAAATTTGCGGAAGAATTGGAAAAAAAAGCAAAGGAAGCACACACAGAACAAATTATGCCAATTATTTCTATTGATAAAGAAATTTCTCCTAAAGAATTTACTCTAGAAATGGTAGAAAAATTAATGGAACTAGAACCTTATGGAACATCGAATAAAGTACCGATTTTTTTAATTAAAAATTTAAAAATTGATTCGATTCGAACTTTAGTGGAGGGTAAACATTTAAAATTAACTTTACAAGATGGAACCAATATTATCAATGCAATAGGATTTAATTTGGGAAATTATGCAGACGAATTTTTATTGGGGGACAAGGTCGATGTTATTGGAATGTTGGAAATTAATACTTTTAATCATGTAAAAAGTATTCAGATTAATGTAAAAGATATGCGAAAATCGTATTAAGCAATAAAAATCCTTATGGGGAAAGGATGTAAAAGTATGACAGAAATTAGAAATGTCACAATTGAAGAAATCATTGATAAACAAATTGAAAATTATGGTGAGAAAGCTAATGTTAAGTTAATAAAAAAAGCGTATGATTTAGCCAATTCCAAACATGGAAATCAATGTAGAATGTCTGGTGAACCGTATATTATTCATCCAATGAATGTTGCTTTTATTTTGGCAAATTTAGGAATGGATGATGAAACTTTATGTGCGGCATTACTACATGATGTTGTAGAAGACACAGATTTAACAAATGAAGATTTGGCAAGAGAATTTGGAGATGTGATTGCTCAAATGGTTGCTGGTGTTACAAAATTAGGAAGTATTCGTTTTACAAGTATTGAGGAAAAACAAGCCGAAAATTATCGCAAAATGTTTTTAGCGATGGGGAAGGATATTCGAGTTATTTTAATTAAATTAGCTGACAGATTGCATAATATGAGAACTTTAAAATATTTAACACCAGAAAGACAAGTAGCAAATGCGAAAGAAACAATGGAACTGTATGCACCACTTGCCAATCGATTGGGTATTTATTCTCTAAAATGGGAATTGGAGGATTTGTCATTTAAATATTTGTATCCAGAAGAATATCATGAAATTGTTGTGGAATTAGACAAAAAAAGGGAAGAACGTTTAGAATTTATTAATAAAATAAAAGAGGAATTAGCGGAAAATTTAGCTAAACAAAATATCAAAGTAGAAATAACAGGACGTGCGAAACATTTGTATAGTATTTATAAAAAAATGCAAAGAGATAAAAAAGGTCTTGATCAAATTTACGATTTATTTGCTTTGAGAATTTTGGTAAATAATGTTCGAGATTGTTATACTACACTAGGAATTGTTCATGAAATGTATACACCAATGCCAGGAAGATTTAAGGATTATATTGCAGTTCCAAAAACGAATATGTATCAATCTATTCATACGACGTTACTTCGGTCCTAAAGGTGTTCCTTTTGAAGTGCAAATCCGTACTTGGGAGATGCACAAAACAGCCGAATTTGGTATTGCAGCGCATTGGGCATATAAAGAAGCAACTAATCAAGGGAAAAAGAAGAGTGTGGTTGTTAATGATGATAAATTAGCTTGGCTAAGAGAAGCGCTAGAATGGCAGAAAAATACACAAAATCCAGTTGAATTTTTACGAACATTAAAAACTGAATTATTTGAAGATGAAGTTTATGTATTTACGCCTAAAGGTATGATTAAAGTATTGCCAATGGAAGCAACACCAATTGATTTTGCTTATAGTGTACATGAGCAAATTGGTCATAAAATGATTGGCTGTAAAATTAATGGAAAAATGATGCCAATTATTACAAAGTTAAATAATGGTGATATTGTAGAAGTATTAACTTCTGATTTGCCGAAAGGTCCCAGTCGAGACTGGCTAAAATTTGTCAAAAGCTCGTCTGCTAAAACACGTATTAATCAATGGTTTAAAAAAGAGCAAAGGGAAGAAAATATTGAAAAAGGAAAAGAAATTATTGATCGTGAAATCAAAAAACTAGGCATGAGACATGAAGAGATTTTAAGACCAGAATGGATTGCGCTTATTTTAGAAAAATACAAATTCAATGAAATCGATGATTTGTATGCTAGTGTTGGATTTGGCGGAATCTCTGATAAGAAAGTAATGGCAAGATTGCTAAACGAATATCGAAAAGAGCATGAAGAAGAGGATTTAGAGCAAAAAATTGAAGAATTAGCACAGGCAAAGCCAAGTCGAATCAAGCCTTCTAAAAATGGTATTTGTGTAAAAGGAATTGATAATTGTTTGGTGAAACTTTCGAAATGTTGTAATCCACTTCCGGGGGATGAAATTGTTGGTTATATTACAAGAGGAAGAGGGATTTCGGTGCATCGAAAGGATTGCTTGAATGTACAAGATTTAATTGGACAAGAAGATAGGATGATTGACGTTTATTGGTCAGAAACAGTAAAAGCATCCTATCAAGTTGAGATTGAGATTTTTGCAAATGATAGAGCAGGTTTACTAAGAGATATTATCAAACAAGTAGAAAATTATAAAATAAAATTGATGGGAGTTAATACAAGAACGAATCGAGATGAAACTGCTATTCTTGGAATGACGATAGAAACGTCAAATATGGATGATTTAAATAAACTCATGAAATCATTAATGAAAGTGGAAAGTGTTTATGATGTTTACCGAAAGAGAGGATAAAAAAATATGATATTAAAGAGATTACGAGTTAAAACAGGACAGCCCAATTTACGTACTAATACATATATTATATGTGACGAAAATACAAAAGAAGCTATGGTAATTGATCCTGGCGGAGAAGCTGAAAAGATAATAGAAGTGTTAAATATTTTAGAAATAAAGGAAATTAAATATATATTTTTAACGCATTGTCATGCAGACCACATTGGTGGAATTCATGATTTGAAAAAAGCAAAAGGTGGAAAAATATTGATTAGCCGTGAGGATAGCGAAGGTTTGTATAACAAAGAAATTAGTTTGTCGGATTATGTAAATATGCAAATTCCAGAATTGGAAGCAGATTCTAGAATTGATGATGGTGATTTAATTCATGTGGGAAATCTAGAATTTAAAGTAATTGCGACATCTGGGCATACAAAAGGAAGTGTTTGCTTATATAACGAAAAAGAAAGATTGATTTTTACAGGAGATACACTTTTTTCTGGAACTTGGGGAAGAACCGATTTGCCAACAGGAAGCTTTGTGGAAATTATGGCATCGATTTCGGATCGATTAATGACTTTACCAGATGAAACGATTTGTTATCCGGGGCATGGAAAGACGACAATGATTGAAGATGAAAAAAATATTTATATTGAATTAAAAGAAAAGGAGTTTTAGGCAAATGAGATTATTAGTGCAACGTGTACAAAATGCGAAAGTTGTAGTAGAAAATAAAACAGTTCGGGGAAATTGGAAAAGGATTTCTTGTTTTGTTGCGGTGTAACACATCAAGATACGGAAAACGAAGCTGATTTTTTAGCAAAAAAGTTATGTAATTTACGTGTTTTTGAAGATGAAAATGAAAAAATGAATTTGTCGATCAAAGATGTAAATGGAGAATTGCTAATTGTTTCCCAATTTACACTGTATGCCGATTGCGTTTCAGGAAATAGACCAAGTTTTATAAATGCAGGAAAGCCAGAATTGGCAAATGAATTGTATGAACATTTTATAAAACAGTGTGAAAAACAAAATATAAAGGTTCAAAAAGGTGTATTTGGAGCCCATATGGAAGTTTCTCTTCTAAATGATGGACCTGTTACAATCATGCTAGAAAAGAATAATTAATTAGGAAATCTTTCATAAATGTATTTGATAATATGATTTAAATTATCATCTGTGACATTCATAAAAATGCCAGTATCAAGGCTAATCCAGATGTTAATTTTAAATTTTTCTTTGTTATCCATAAAACAACTAACAAGGTCAATCATGTCAATGGGGTTATCGTAGGTGACTTCCCAAAATAAATCTTCTTTTATTTCTAGATTTTTAGCATAGAAAAGTTCTAAGAATTTCTTTATTTCCCCTGCTGTTTCGCTGTATAAATTTACAATACCTTTCATAAATTTCCTCCCTATTCGTATATATTTTCAAAAATTCGAAATAATATACGTAAAGCTTGGAGGGAATATGAAAAAAGTAGTTTTAAAAAGTTTGTGTTTTTGTATGATTTTACTGTTTTGTTTAACAGGATGTGGAAAACAAGAAGAAAAAAACATTCATGATAAATTGGATGCAGAATTAGAATATGTGGATGATTTAATTTTTAAAATTGCCAACAAACATGCGAAAGGTGAATATGTGGAAGAGGAAAAATTTCAGTGGGATTATGTAAAAGGAGATATTCAAAAAATTAATAGTTTGTGGAATACATTAATTTTAGACTTAACAGAAATTAATGTTTCAAATGAGGAGATTATAGGATTTAGCACAGATTTAAATGATTTGTTAATTTCTATTAGTAAAGAAAGTGAAGTTACAATGCTGGATAAGCTAAGTAGTTTGTATGCAAGAGTAATTTCATTTAAACAAGCTTATTCGCAAAATAAAAATAAAATCCAGAAAAACAAGATAAAAAGTGAAACATTAGCGGTATATTGTGCAGTTAATAAAGATGATTATGAGGCTGCCAAAACACGGAGCAAGCAAAAACGTTGAGACGTATAAAGACCTAATGAATGATATTCAATATGCAGAAGAAAATGCCTATAATTTAAACAAGATATACGTCTTATTAGAAGAATTTAGCAATGCCATACAAACAGAAAATTATGATTTAATCAGAATGAAATATATTGTAACTGTTGAAAATCTGTAGGACACGAAACATCGTGTCCTTTTTAACAGAAAAAATGGATTAATTTTCATTTTTAATCAACAATTCCAAAATTTGAACAGCATTTGTTGCTGCACCTTTTCGAATATTGTCTGCTACACACCAAAAATTCAAACCATATGGCACACTTTCATCACGTCTTATTCTTCCTACAAACACTTCATTGTATCCAGTACTATTTATGGCTAATGGATAAATATGATGCTTTATATCATCTTGGACAACAATTCCTTTTGCCAATTTCAAAGATTGAATAATTTTTTTCAAATCGAAATCATGTTTAAACTCAACGTTAATTGACTCACTATGGCAATTTTCAACGGGAACACGAACAGTAGTAGCTGTAATTTTTAAATCGGGTAATCCTAAAATTTTTCGTGTTTCATTTATCATTTTCATTTCTTCTTTGGTATAGCCATTTTCTAAAAATACGTCAATTTGTGGTAAACAATTGTTAAAGATGGGATAAGGAAACTTGTGACACGTATGATTTCTTAAATCGTCTAATGCCTGTTTCCCAGCACCTGATACTGCCTGATAAGTAGAATAGACAATTCGTTTAATTGGACAAACATCATTTATGATTTTCAGAGGAATGACGGCTTGAATTGTCGAACAATTCGGATTAGCAATAATACCGTGATGTTTAAAAGCATCTATTGGATTAACCTCTGGAACAATTAAAGGAACATCACTTTCCATTCGAAAAGCACTACTATTATCAATTACTACACAACCTTTTGAGACAGCAATTGGAGCAAAATGTTTGGCAGTTTCACCTCCAGCAGAAAAAATGGCAAAATCAAAACCGCTGTCAAATGAGGTATCTGTTAATTCTTGTACTATGTACTCTTGATTTTGAAAATGAATTTTCTGTCCAGCTGATTTTCGAGAAGCAAAGAAGGTATATTCAGCAATTGGCAATTTATATTCTGTTAAAACCTCAAGGGCAGTTCTACCGACGACTCCAGTTGCTCCTACAAGTGCTAATTTATAATTTTTCATAAAATAGATTCCTTCCTTTCATTTAATATTATGATTTATTATATGATAAATTAAAAAAAATGTATATAACTTCTTGATTAATTGTGAAAAAATGGTTACAATAGAAAATATATACATATATAAATAAAATATTAAAAGGAGATAAGTATATGGATATGATAAAAAATGAGAAAGGTATTACCTTAGTCACTTTAGCAGTAACCATTGTTGTGCTATTGATATTAGGAGGAATTTCACTTGTGATTGCTAACAATATAATTCTAGATAAGGTAATATTAGCATCTAGCAAAACAATGGAAGCCATGATTAAAGAACAAATTGAAATGAACTGGATGGATATAGAAGCTTCCTATTTGATGGAGGTGAAAAATAATCCTAATATAAATAAGGAGGAATATTTTAAAGAGCATTTTAAGTTGAATGATGGAACTGAATGTAAATTTGACTTTAAAAACCAAACAGTCATTGTAACTGTTTTTTACAAAAACAAATCTTACCAATTTATTATTTCACAAAATGGCAAAGCAACTTATATAACTGATCTAAAAGGAAATGTAAAAGTTGGAGATTATATTGATTATCCTGTAGAATATACAGATATATATTCGCAAATACATTATACAAAAGAAAATGGATGGAGAGTAATTGATGATGGCAAGATGAAAGGGACAACTGGTCAAGTCAGAATTATTAGTACAGGAATACCAGCAAAATGGTATTACGATCCAGAAATATTTGAAAACGGTAAAGTAGCAGTAGATGCTTTACTAAATGATTTTGAACAATTAGAATTACAATCAAATTCAATAAGTTTTTTTAAAGTAGAACCAATTGCAGAAAAGATAACCACAATTTCTCTGAAAGATTTTAATAATGCTTATAATGAAATTTATAATACCAAAAGAGAAGCAAATGATATTAGTGCATTACAACATAAAAATGAATTGTTTTATGTGGGAAATAAAGCATACTATTGGTTAGCAACGAATAGTATAGAGAATGATAAAAACATTTATTTTGTAGCAGAAGAGGAAATAAGAGAAGATTCTGATTTAAGAAATGGAATTAGACCTGTCATTTGTTTGAAAGAAAACATAACTGGAATTTTTGAATCTGGTATATGGAAAATTATAGAGTAAGGAGAAATAAAATGGAAAAAAAGTGGTTTAATAAAAGTGTAGAAGAAACGGCACAAGAATTGGAAACAGATGTGGCAAAAGGATTAAGAAGTGCTGTTTTATCTGAAAAGTACGAAAAATTTGGATACAATGAATTAAAGGCCAAAAAAAAGAAAAGTACTTTGACAAAATTTTTAGAGCAATTTAAAGATTTTATGATTATTATCTTAATCATTGCTGCGATTGTATCTGGAATTATTGGAATTCAAGAAGGAGAAGGAATTACAGATACAATTATTATATTAATTGTTGTTGTCATCAATGCAATCATTGGTGTGGTTCAAGAAAATAAAGCAGAAAAATCTTTAGAAGCTTTACAAAAGATGAGTTCTCATGTAGCAAAAGTTATGCGAGATGGAACTTTAAGTGTAATTGCTTCGAAGGACTTAGTTCCCGGAGATATTGTTATTTTAGAAACAGGTGATTTTATACCAGCTGATTTAAGAATTATAGAAGCTATTAATTTAAAATCACAAGAATCAGCTATGACAGGGGAATCAGTTCCAGTTGATAAATCAGAAGATACGATTGATGGAGAAGTAGAATTAGGTGATCGAAAAAATATATTATTTTCGTCAAGTCTTATTACGTATGGTAGAGGAAAAGGAATTGTAGTTGAAACGGGAATGAATACAGAGGTTGGAAAAATTGCAAAAATGATTGATGAGACCAATGAATCACAAACACCTTTACAAATTAAATTAAATAATTTAGGAAAAACCTTAGGAATTGTAGCATTACTACTGTGTGGCATTATTTTTGTGGTAGGTTTACTTTATGGAAAAGAACCAATTCATATGTTTATGACAGCTGTATCACTTGCTGTTGCTGCTATACCAGAAGGATTAGCAGCGGTATCAACTATTGTTTTGGCGATTGGCGTGCAACGTATGGTCAAGAAAAATGCGATTATTAAAAAATTGCCAGCAGTTGAAACATTAGGTTGTGCTTCTGTAATTTGCTCCGATAAGACAGGTACTTTAACACAAAATAAAATGACAGTTAAGAAGATATTTGTTAATAGCAGACTTCAAAATATTGATGAAATAAAAGATACAAGTGATGAATTAGATAAATTGGTTAAAGCGGGAATGTTGTGTAATGACACAAAGATTGCAGAAGATGGAAAATTAACAGGGGATCCAACTGAAACCGCATTAGTTGATATGGGATTTGTATTAGGATATGAAGGGCATATTCTGGAAAACTTTCCACGTGAGTTTGAAATTCCATTTGACTCAGACAGAAAATTAATGACAACGGTTCATAAAATGGAAGATGGAAAATATATTGTTTATACCAAAGGAGGGGTTGATGAATTATTAAAATGTTGCAATAAATATTCTGAAAATGGGGCAATAAAAAGTGATTTAGAAGATTATCAATCACTTATTCTATCTACCAATAAATCCATGGCAGAAAAAGCCTTAAGAGTGCTTGCTTTTGGCTATAAAATTATCAATCATTCTTTATCGAAAGAAGATATTGACCATTTGGAGAGTGATTTAATTTATGTTGGTATGTGCGGTATGATTGATCCACCGAGAGAAGAAGTAAAAGAGGCTGTACGAAAATGTGTATCAGCAGGAATAAAAACGGTTATGATTACAGGGGATCATAAAATTACGGCAACAGCAATTGCAAAAGAGTTGGGCATTTTAAAAGAAGAATCAGAGGCCATTACAGGAAGTGATTTGGAGAAGATGTCAGATGAAGAGTTGAAAAACAAAGTTAGAAATATTTCTGTTTATGCTAGAGTTTCACCAGAACATAAAGTAAGAATTGTTAAGGCTTGGCAAGCTAATGGAGAAGTAGTTAGCATGACAGGTGATGGGGTAAATGACGCACCTGCTTTAAAAAATGCAGATATTGGTTGTGCAATGGGAATGGTTGGTACTGATGTGTCTAAAGAAGCAGCAGATGTTATTTTGACAGATGACAATTTCTCAACCATTGTTTCAGCGGTTGAAGAAGGAAGACGTATTTATGATAACATTTTAAAAGCAATTACGTTTTTGCTTTCAAGTAATATTGGAGAAATTGTAGTGTTATTTTTGGCAATATTATTAACTCCTATTTTGGCAAAAGTCTTCCATATTACTGATATTAGCGGATTAGAACCACTTCTTCCAATGCATATTTTGTGGATTAATTTAGTGACGGATTCGCTTCCTGCTCTTGCATTGTCAGTTGATCCAGCAGACGAAAATAGCATGAGAAGAAAACCAATTAAAAATAGTAAAGGAATTTTCAGTAAAGCCATGACCTGGAGAATTTTATATCAAGGTGTGTGGATTGGATTAATTACATTGATTGCATTTATTTTAGGACTTTCTTCAGAAGGAAACTCAGAGTATAAAATTAGAGTAGGTCAAACCATGGCATTTAGTGTGCTTGCCTTATCTGAATTAGTGCATGTATTTAACATTAGAAATAATCAAGAATCAATCTTTAAAGGAAATCCATTTAATAATAGCAAATTAATATTGGCGATTGGTGTTTCAGCACTCTTAATGTTAGTTGTTTTGTTCACTCCAGTTTTAAGAGAATTATTTGACTTAGCTATTTTGCCAATGGATAAGTTAATTGAAACAATTTGTTTGATTTTTTCACCATTATTGGTTGTTGAAATCTTTAAGAAATTGAAGATAAATGGCAAAGATTAAGTAAAATAGAGATGTTATGCGTACTTTTGAAAAATAGGTTGGCAAAATTAAATTTCTATGATATAAGTAAAATAATGGGAAAAAATAAAAATAAAGGAGTATGTAAATGATTATTATAATGCTAGGAGCGCCGGGGACTGGAAAAGGTACAGTTGGAAATTTGTTGGCAAATAAATTAAGAATTCCACATATTTCAAGTGGAGAAATTTTTAGAAGTTATATAAACGATGCTGGAGAGATAGGAAACCAAGTAAAAAGTTATGTAATAGAAGGAAAATTAGTTCCGGATGATTTAACGATACAATTACTTGAAAAAAGGTTGAAGGAACCAGATACAAAAAATGGTTTTATCTTAGATGGTTATCCAAGGACGATTAAGCAAGCAGAAAGTTTAGATAAGCTCTTAAAAGAACAAAATCGATTGGTTAAAGTAGCTGTTAATTTGAGTTTGTCTGATGATGAAATTGTTGAGCGAATTACCAAAAGAAGAACCTGTCCAAATTCAGAATGTAGGGAAATTTATAATTTAGATTTTAAAAAACCACAAGTAGAAAATATTTGCGATAAATGCGGAACAGAATTAGTGGTTAGGGAGGATGATAAAGAAGAAACTATTCGCAAACGATTAGAAAATTATCATAATATTTCTGAAAATTTAATTGATTTTTATCAAAGGAAAGATATTTTATATACTGTGAAATTAAATAATGAGTCCAATAAAGTATCTAGTGACATTGCAGAAGAAATTCAAGAGTATTTAAAATAATAAGATGAGAAAAATAAAAGTAGAAAATAAGAAATTCTACTTTTATTTTCTTTTAAATAAGTTTTTGATAAAAAGAATCCATTTTTTAAATTTTTTTTCTTGGTAAATAACTGGCTTTTTAAGTTCGTTATAATAGTTTTCAACTTTTTCAAGCAGATAATCTCGAAAACAATTAAAACATAGACCATAAGCGCTTTTTGTTTCATCTTCAATAATACCGCCACATTTTTTACAAACCTTCATAATGAACCTCCTTTTGTTAACTATTTGTATTATATCACAGTTACAAACAATATACAACGTTTTTGGTTGCTTAATAAAAATTATTTATCAGTATAAAATAATAGCAAGGAGGACTTTGGAGTATGTATAATATAAATTATAAAGCAATGGGAAAACGTATCCGAGCTAAACGATTAGAAATGGGACTGACACAAGAAAAACTTGCTGAAAAAGTTGAGATTAGTCCTTCTCATATTGGAGAAATAGAAAGAGGGACAAGCATTTGCAGTCTAGCAGTAATTGTAAATATTGCAAATGTATTGCGTTTGAATTTAGACACTTTAATCAAGGGAATTAGTGATGAAAATGCAAGTAATGCCTTTTCAGAAATATTAGGTTCATTGTCAAAAGATAATAAAGAACTGTATATAAAATTATGTGAAAATATTGCAGACACGTTGAAATAATTTTTAGAACTATAGCTTTTAGAAAGTTATAGTTCTATTTTTTTGTTTAAAAATTTGTAGTATTTTGTAAGACTTATAAGATTGTTTGACGAAAAATGTCGAACGGAAAAATGAATTTTTTGAAAAAAATACTTTACAAACAAAATTTGAGATGCTATAATGCGTTCAAGTTAAATATTTTTTAACGTATCTTTAATCTGAAAAATAAATTTCATGTCTGAAATTTATATTTCCCCAAAAGAGTTAATAAAAATAAATTATTTAGTTTTCGTATTATATCCCCCGAAACATAATATATAAACTATATTTTTAATGTACAAATTTTCTATAGTTCATTTAAATGCCCCCAGCAATTTATATAAACTAACCTAAATAGGAATACGTTAAAAATATTTAACTTTATTAAAAAAGAAAGGAGGGAGGCCATGGAGAAAAAAACACATGACAAAAAACAAAAGACAATGCTTGTTTCAATCTTGATGATTTTATTATTGATTGTATTTTTAGCAGGTTTTACATTTGCAAAATATTATTCTAGCTATAACGGAATTGGGAGAGCCCAAATTGCAAAATGGAATTTCAAAGTAACAGATTGGAGTACATCAGAAACAGAAGCGATTTCCTTAATTAATACAGCAGAGGATATCAGTTTAGAAGATGGAAAAATTGCGCCCGGAGCTAATGGAGAATTTGAAATTGAGTTAGATGCACGCGATTCAGAAGTTGATGTGAAATATATGATTGAAGCAGTTGAAGCTGGAAATAAACCATCGAATTTATTATTTCGTGTAGAAAAAGATGGTGTTTCAAGTGGAAATCAATATTCATCCATGCAAGAATTGGCAAAAGCAGAATTAAATGGTGTGATTTCGAAATCAGATGAAACACAAGTTGAAAATTTGATCATTACGTGGGATTGGCCTTATGAGACAGGAGAAACAGCTAAAGAGATTGCTAGTGAAGATGGAGAAGACACAGCGGTAGGAACTGGAAGTGTTGCAGGTCAAGAAAATGTATTTGATTATTCATTTACTTTGAAAGTAGTTGGAACACAAGCAAAAGTTGCAATTTAAGAAAGACATAAGAAAATATAAAAATTATATCCAATTTAAAAACCTTATATGAAAATTTAGCAGGGAGAGAATTTAGCTCTCTGCTAAGAATATTAAAAATCAGTATTTTTAGTAGAAAGCTAGAGAAAAGGAGGAGGAATAAGATAAAAAAGACAATCAATATTTTAAATAATATAATACTCATATTTTTAATAGTAGTTTTACTATTAATAGGTTATTGGAAATATATACGAAAAGATTATGTAGTAAAAATAGGCGGATATGGGATTTTAATTGTCATGACAGGCAGTATGGAGCCAAGTATTAAAGAAAAAGAATGTATTTTGATAAAAGAGTGTGAAAACTATGAGATAAATGATATTGTTACTTATGTAGATGTATATGGAAATTTAATTACACATAGGATTTTAGAAATGAGTGAAAAAGATTTTATAACAAAAGGAGACAATAATGATATTTCAGATGAAAGTACAGATATACGAAATATACAAGGAAAAGTTGTCTATCACTCAAAAATTTTAGGAATCTTTATTTTATATTATTTGAAAATAATAATTGTGATTTATGTTCTTATATTGATGGTATTATATGGAAAAGAAAAAAATAGAAAGGAGCCAGTATATGAGAAAAAAGAAGAAAGAATTAGTCATTTTGATAATTAGTATGATTGTAATTTGTATCAATCATATTGTGCTGTCAAAGTACGATTATGTGGCAAATTGTAGTGTTCAATCGGAAATTGCAAAAGCAGTTTTTGTTGTAGAAAAAGACGAAATAATCAAACAACAAATTGACCAAAATTCTTTTCCAATAGAATATAATTTTACCATTCATAATTTTCAAGAAAATAAAATTAATGAAGTGGATTTTGCATATATAATAGAAATTCATAACTCTACAGAAAATTTCCCATTTAGTTATTTTCTATTGGATTGTGATAATAATACAGAAATTCAAATACTAGATGGAAAAACAGAGACCATTTATTTACAAAAACATAAAAAAGAAAGCAGAAAGTTTAAATTATATTTACAATGGAGAGAATTGGATGGTGCATTGGCAGAAAGTGTTAGTATCAATTTGAAAATTAATGCTGTACAAATAAAAGGAGGAAAAATAGATGAAAATACAACGTATAATAATTATAATAGTTGGACTTATTCTAATAAGCAATAGTACCTATGCCAAGTATATTTATCAATTAGATGAAACTATACTTGAATTAACACGAGATGCAAATGCACCAATTTGCAACGTAACCTATTCTATACAAGAATGGACAAATCAAAATGTGATTGTAACAATAACTTCTAATAAAGAAATTGAACAAGTTAGTGGCTTTGAATTATCAGAAAATAGAAGAATACTCACCAAGGAAATAACAGAAAATGAACATGGTTTGATTATAGTAAGAGATTTGTCAGGGAATGAAACAGAAGTTAAATATGAAGTTAATAATATTGATAAGGAGATGCCCCAAATTATTGGTTGCGAAAATGGCGGAACATATCAAAAACCACTAACATTAGAATATTACGACAATGTCGAAATAAAAAACATTGAAGTAGATCGATATGATAGCGATTTAACCATACAACACCATAATGTTTATTCTGATAGATCGCTTTATTATGGAATTGACCGAACTAAATCAACCCTATCCATTACAGTTACAGGACATCCCAAAAACACACGAAAATACAAATACTATGCTAACAATCAATTATTTACAACCACGACCGACACATCCTACACCTATACAGGGCTAAAAAAAGGTACTTCTTATGAACTTAAAGTTGAAGCAATTGATGCAGAAGGAAAAATATTACAAGAGAAAAAGCTAACAGCAGATACCAGTTTTTATGGCTCAATTGTATCGAGTAAAAGTTCTGATGAATTTACAGCAACGATAAAAGAATTAGATAATTCTGTTCAAAAAGTTCGTTATGCGGTATGGAACTACTATGATGAAAGCAATATGAAATGGTATGATACAAGCATTAAAAATCGTGCTGTACAGATTAACTGTTTACCATTTAATACAAACTACTATGCTTCTTATGTTATTCACGTATATATGTATGATTCGAACAATAATGTACTAGATGTTTTAGGATTTTCCATTGATTTTAAAACTAATTATAAGCCTTCTATAAAAACTGAAATTGACCCTTATAATTTAACTCAAAGTGGAAATTATCAAATCATAGTAAGTGATTTAGCAGGAAATAAAGAAAACTATGAGATAAAAGTAAAATAAATCAAAAAAACTCTTGAAAAAAATTACAAATTGGTATAAAATGACAACAGTTGTAAAAACTAAAATGTGAATGATGTTAAAAAACATCAGAATAGGAGGAAAATTATGTCAGTAAAAGTAGCGATTAATGGTTTTGGACGTATTGGACGTCTTGCTTTTAGACAAATGTTTGGAGCAGAAGGGTATGAAATAGTTGCCATCAATGATTTAACAAGCCCAAGTATGCTTGCCCATTTATTAAAATATGATTCTGCTCAAAGAAGATATGAAAAAGCAGATACTGTAAGTAGCGGAGAAGATTCTATCACAGTTGATGGAAAAACGATAAAAATATATGCTGAAAAAGATGCAAAAGATTTACCATGGGGAGAAATTGGAGTAGATGTTGTACTAGAATGTACAGGTTTTTATACAACCAAAGAAAAAGCATCTGCTCATATACAAGCAGGAGCTAAAAAAGTTGTTATTTCTGCACCAGCAGGAAATGACTTACCAACTGTAGTATTTGGTGTTAACGAAAATATCTTAACGCCACAAGATACGATTATTTCAGCGGCATCATGCACCACGAATTGCTTAGCGCCAATGACAAAAGCGTTAAACGATTATGCACCAATCCAATCTGGAATTATGACAACTGTTCATGCTTATACAGGAGATCAAATGTTGCTAGATGGACCACACAGAAAAGCAGATTTAAGAAGAGCTAGAGCAGCTGCAGTCAACATTGTACCAAATTCAACAGGAGCAGCCAAAGCAATTGGATTAGTAATTCCAGAATTAAATGGAAAATTAATTGGATCGGCACAAAGAGTTCCCGTTCCAACAGGTTCTACAACCATTTTAATTGCTGTTGTAAAAGGAAAAGATATAACTGTCGATGCAATCAATAGTGCTATGAAAGCTAAAGAAAGTGCATCATTTGGTTATACAGAAGAACCATTAGTATCTTCAGATATTATAGGAATTACAAACGGTTCATTATTTGACGCAACACAAACGATGGTAACCCAAATAGATGAAAATCTATACCAAGTTCAAGTAGTTGCTTGGTACGATAACGAAAATTCATATACCAGCCAAATGGTAAGAACCATCAAATATTTTGCAGAATTAAATTAAAATCCTATACGGGCGTGGCCGAAGCCCCGCCCATTTGCCTATTTTTGAAAAAGGAGAAAATAAAAATGAATAAAAAAACAGTAAAAGACATTGACCTACAAGGTAAAAAAGTATTAGTCAGATGTGATTTCAACGTTCCATACGATGAAAACAGAAACATCACAGACAACAGAAGAATTGTTGCAGCCCTTCCTACCATTCAATATTTAATCGACAACAATTGCAAAGTCATTTTATGTTCCCATTTAGGACGTCCAAAAGGAGAAGTAAAACCAGAATTTTCCTTAAATATTGTAGCAGAGGAACTTTCTAAATTATTAGGAAAAGAAGTAAAATTAGCTAAAGACGTTGTCGGAGAAGATGCTAAAAAATTAGCTCAAGAATTAAAAGAAGGTCAAGTCATGCTTCTTGAAAACGTAAGATTTGAAGCGGGAGAAGAAAAAAATGATGAAACATTATCCCAAAAATTTGCCTCTTTAGCAGAAATCTTTGTCAACGATGCTTTTGGAACAGCTCATAGAGCGCATAGTTCAACGACAGGTGTTGCCAGCTTTTTGCCAGCAGTATCAGGCTTTTTGATTGAAAAAGAATTAAACTTTTTAGGAACGGCTTTAGAAAAACCTCAAAGACCTTTTGTTGCTATATTAGGAGGTAAAAAAGTTTCTGATAAAATTGGTGTTATCAATAGTTTATTAGAAAAAGTCGATACCTTATTAATTGGTGGCGCAATGGCATATACTTTCTTTAAATCAATGGGATATAATGTTGGAGATTCCATTTGTGAAGAAGATAAATTAGATTTAGCCAAAGAACTGATGGAAAAAGCCAAAGCAAAAGGCGTAAAACTTATGCTACCAATAGATACTAAAATCGGAAAAGAATTCTCAGCCGACACGGAAAGCAAAAATGTAAAATATACAGAAATTCCAGATGGTTGGGAAGGATTTGATATTGGTGAAGAAACCATAAAACTATATAGCGAAGAATTAAAAAATGCAAAAACAGTTGTATGGAATGGACCTTTGGGATTATTTGAATTTGAGCAATTTGCGATTGGAACCAATTCGATTGCACAAACTTTAGCAGATTGCGATGCTGTCAAAATCATAGGAGGAGGAGATTCAGCAGCAGCAGTTGAAAAAGCAGGTTTGGCAGAGAAATTTACGCATATTTCAACTGGTGGCGGAGCAAGTTTGGAGTTTTTGGAAGGTAAGAAATTGCCGGGGATTGAGGCACTTCAAGATAGTTAAAATATTTATAGTGAGTGCCAAGATATAATAAATAAAAGGAAGTTGAAATGAAAAAATCAAAAAAAGCATTTTATAATAATGGACAAAAATATTATAGATTATATAATGAAAATGGCAAAGAAATAGGATGGATTGACCCAATTTATGAAAAAACACAAACCAATTATTTAAAGGGTGCAACTTTATTTTTGCTAACTCGCAATGGATATTTGGTAATGGAAAAGAGAAGTAAAAATACAAAACTTACATCGGGAGAAATTGATTTAGTTTCAGGACATTGTGATAATCATGAAAAAGGCAAAAAAACAGTATATCGAGAATCAAGAGAAGAAGTTGGAGTCAAAAAGAAGAAAATAGCAAAGGCAAAAAAGATAGCAACTAATGTACGATTAAAATTTAATGGAGACAGAAATTTTTTGATAAGTTTTTATGTTGCCATATTAAAGAAGCAGATGAAAAAATTCAAATTACAGAATTCAGAAGTAGAAGAGGTATTTGTAGTACCAAGACAAAAAGGTTTTGAATTGATTAGAAATAATATGACTAAATTTCCCTATACTGGAAACGAAGAGATATTCGAGGAAATATTTAAAAAGGTAGATTTATTTTATGAAAAAAGTTTGGAAAAAGAAAAAAAGGAATATATAAGAGAATAAGATATAAAAAATAATAATGGAGAATTATAAAATGTTAGTAACATTATTTGGTGTCACAGGAGTAGGAAAATCGTTTTTTAAGAAACTGATTGCGCAGGAATTGGGGTTTAAGAATTTGCCGATTGTGACAACAAGGGAAAAAAGAACGGGTGAAATCAATGGAATTGATAAGGAATTTGTTACACAAGAGGAATTTCAAAAAATGAAACAAGAAGGGATTGTTCAAGTTGATTTTGAGTTCTTAGGAGTAAGCTATGCCTATCGAAAAGAGTATTTGCAGTCATTTGAAAATAGAGTGACAGAAGCAGAATACAGTAACATTTACGAACTCAAAAAATGCGTAAAAGATATGTTTGCCATCTACTTAATTCCATATAACTTAGAAAGAGCTAAATTAGAATTGCAAAAACGAAACCTTTCAGAAGAAGTTTATCAAAAAAGACTAGAAGAAATTGATGAGCACATAAAAGAATATTCTAGTAATCCCAAATTGCAAAAACAATTTGATTGTGTGTTAATTAATGATTATACAGAAGTTTCTCAAAAAAAATTACTAGAAATGGTAAAACAAAAAATGGGTACAAATAAACAATAAAAGGTGTAAAAATAATGGAAATTGAGAGAAAATTTTTAATAAAAGATTTGCCTAAAAATTTAGAAGATTATGAAAAAATACATATTGAGCAAGGCTATTTAAACACTTCTAGTGCACCAGCTCTGCGCATAAGAAAGTACAATCAAGAATATATTTTATGCTATAAATTCAAAATGAAAACACAAGAGAAAATTGCAAGTGTTTGCAAAGAAATAGAGTTGCCATTAACCGAACAAGCTTATCAGCATTTAAAAACAAAAATCGATGGAAGAATGATTGAAAAAAATCGTTATTTGGTTCCCTTAAAAGATGAATTAACTGCTGAAATTGACATATTTGAAGGCTTTTTAAAAGGATTAGAAGTAGTAGAAGTTGAGTTTAAATCAGAACAAGATGCCAGCAAGTTTAGTCCACCAGACTGGTTTGGCAAAGATGTCACATTGGATGTGAGATTCAAAAATGCTCACCTTTGCCAAATTTCAGATGTGGCAGAAATTTTAAGTAACCTAGAAAATAAAAATGAGGAGGAAAAAACATGCGAAGGAAAGTAATTGCAGGAAACTGGAAAATGAATATGCTTCCCAATGAAGCAATTGAATATATTGAAACTTTTGAAAGTTTGGTAAAAAACACAAAAAATGAAGTGATTTTATGTGTTCCTTACACAGATTTATTTTATTGTCTAAATTGTGCCCAAGGAACCAACATCAAAATTGGCGCGCAAAATATGCATTGGGCAGAAAATGGCGCTTACACAGGCGAAGTTTCTGGTAAAATGTTAAAAGTAATTGGAGTAGAATATGTAATAATTGGTCACTCCGAAAGAAGACAATATTTTGCTGAAACCGATGAAACAGTAAACAAAAAAGTAAAAGCAGCCTTTGCCAATGATTTAAAACCAATTGTATGCGTTGGCGAAACCTTAGAACAAAAAGAAGCAGGAAAAACAACTCAAATTATTACAACCCAAACACGACTTGCCTTAGAAGGCTTAAACGAAAACCAAGTCAAAAATACGATTATTGCCTATGAGCCAATTTGGGCGATCCGGAACAGGTAAAACAGCAACTGCCGAAGATGCTAACAATAGCATCCAAGAAATTCGTCATGAAATTGAAAAAATTTATGGCAAAGATGTCGCAGATGAAGTGATAATTCAATATGGTGGAAGTGTCAAATCTTCTAATGCAAAAGAATTATTTTCGATGTCTGACATTGATGGTGGCTTAGTTGGCGGAGCAAGTTTGAAACCAGAAGAATTCGCAAAAATTGTAAACTTTGAATAAGATATAGTAAAGGAATAATAGGAAATCTATTATTATGAAAAGGAGTAAAAGAAATGGACAAAAAACTGACAATGCTAATGATATTAGATGGTTTTGGTGTAAATGAAAAAGAAGAAGGAAATACAGTTAAAATGGCTAGTATTCCAAACTTAAATAGAATTCTTACAGAAAATCCTAACACAGTTATCCACACAAGTGGAGCAGATGTTGGATTACCAGAAGGACAAATGGGAAATTCTGAAGTAGGACATACCAACCTAGGAAGTGGAAGAATTATCTACCAAGACTTAGCAAAAATTACAAAATCGATTGAAGATGGTGAATTTTTTAGTAAACCAGAATTTGTAGCAGCTATTGAAAATTGCAAAAAATATAATTCGAAGCTACATATTATGGGACTATTGTCTGATGGAGGTGTTCATAGCCATATTAGACATTTATTTGGGTTACTAGAAATGGCCAAAAGAAAAGATTTTGAAAATGTATATGTACACTGCTTTTTAGATGGAAGAGATACACCACCAGCTTCTGGAGAAAGCTATATTGCTGATTTAGAAAGTAAAATGAAAGAAAAAGGAATTGGTGAAATCGCTACCATTTCAGGAAGATTTTACAGCATGGATCGAGATAAACGATGGGAAAGAGTAGAAAAAGCTTATCATGCTATCGTCAAAGGTGAAGGCGAGAAAGCACTAAGCGCTACGAGTGCTATCGAAGAATCTTATCAAAAAGAAATCTTTGATGAATTCGTTATTCCAACGGTTATCACAAATAAAAATGGAGAGCCAATTGCAAAAATAGAAAACAACGACTCTGTTATTTTCTTTAATTTCAGACCAGACCGAGCAAGAGAAATAACCAGAAGCATTGTTGACAAAGAATTTGACGGATTTCATACAGAAAAAATCAATACCTATTTTGTCTGTATGACACCATATGATGAAACTATGCCAAATGTTGAAATTGCTTTCAAAAAAGACGAAATTAAAAATACATTTGGAGAATATATTAGTCAAAAAGGAATGACACAACTTCGTATTGCAGAAACTGAAAAATATGCCCATGTTACCTTTTTCTTCAATGGTGGTGAAGAAAAACAGTATGAAGGAGAAGACAGAATATTAGTACCTTCACCAAAAGTAGAAACCTATGATTTAAAACCAGAAATGAGTGCCTATGAAGTCACAGAAAAAGTGATTGAAGCAATCCAATCTAAAAAATACGATTGTATTATTTTAAATTATGCAAACCCAGACATGGTAGGGCATACTGGAAATATAGAAGCAGCAAAAAAAGCATTAGAAACCATTGATGAATGTGTTAGTAAAGTAGTCGAAGCAATCGAAAGTGTTAATGGAACCTTATTAATTACGGCAGATCATGGAAATACGGAACAAATGATTGATTATAAAACAGGTGAACCACATACTGCTCACACTACAAATCCAGTACCACTTGCCATTGTTGGTATTGGAAATGCCAAATTAAAAGAAGGAAGATTGGCTGATCTAGCGCCAACAATGCTAGATTTAATGGGGTTAGATAAACCAGAGGAGATGACAGGAGAAAGTTTATTAAGCATAAATTAACATAGGAGAAATTTTATGATAGACGTATCAGAAGAAAAGGAGATTTACTGGGAAATACAAAAACGATTGTTTTACATCATACCAGAAAAATGGGAAAGTATTCATTTGTATGCATCTGTTATAGATATACCAAACAAAAGACCAAGCCGGAGAAATGTATTTTTATTACTTCCCAAAAGGAATTATTAAGAAAAAGGCTGTCAATGGTTATGAAATTCCAAGTATTTTTAATATTGATGAAGATGAATATTCCAAATTAATTGCCAATTTGTATAATATTATCAAAAAATTAAGACAAGTTTGGTTTCAAAAATGTCGTAAAAGATGGACTAATTTAACAATTTCGATTGAAAACTACCAATTTAAAATCGAATATGATTATCAAGACTTACAAAATTCGAAGTTTAATTCTTATGAAAGACATGTGGTTTGGCGATATTTATATTTGAAATCAGATTTGCAACTTTTTGGAAGAAAAGATCAGCAAATTATTCATAAATATATAAATTTTATAGATGGAATAGAAATTCCCAAAAGGGACATATATACAGAAGGTGTTTATACACAGCCAGTAAAAAATATTGTGGATTTTGAAAAAACATTATCCGTAGAAGAAGCAATAGCAAGGTCAGAAGAAGAACTACCCAAAGAAAAGAAAAAATATCGCTTTTTGAATAAGAAACCAGTTATAGAAGATATTATAGAAATGGAAGAAGAGGAGTTTGTCAATAATCAAATTTTAAATTGGAAGAAAAAATAAGGTAAAAAGAAAAGCATTTGGAAAAGGAATATGCCAAATGCTTTTTACATTATTGATTTTCTTTTAAAAACTGCAAAATGAATGCATATGTGAATTTTTGTGATTTCAAACCGATATTTCTATCATAAGGTTCTCCTAAAATTTCATTGTCAGAAATAATTCTAATTCCGAGTACAGGAATATCAAAATTGTTTGCTACAGTATATACTGCAATTCCTTCCATTTCCTCGCAAAGAGTACCATAATTTTGGTTAAGCCATAAAATTTTATCGGTTTCTCGATTCCACACATCGCCACTTCCAATGATTCCAAAATAAACATTACCATCTATATAGTCTACCTTTTTTGCAAGTTCTATCAAATGTTTATCGCCAAATTGATATTCTAATCTATCTTCTTTTCCATCTATGAAATTGAGCAAAGTCCATTCTAAACTGTTGCTTCCTTCACCTTCTTTTTTTAAGGGTGTTTTACTAGACACAATATTCAGACATTTTTCTCCTATTACGATATCGCCTTTGTGGATTTTTTTTTCATGTGCGCCTGCTGTGCCTTGGTTAATAATAGCAATTGGATTATATTTTTCAATTGCTATATAGGTTGCTATCGTGGCATTTATACTCATAACATGGCTGTGACAAATGATGATAGGATAGTTTTGTATAGATCCTTTATAAAATGTATATTTATTGATTTCTTCACGGCATACACACTCTAATTTCTCAATTAGCCATTTTAGTTCAATTTTCATTGAAGATATGATAACAATTGGTCTTTTTTTCATAAAAAATCTCCATAAATAATGATTCATTCCTAAAGTATAAAACATAAAAGATGCAGAAATTATATTATAATTACATTATTTTGTCAAATAAGAAACACATGTAAAACAAATTTGTTTTTACATGCGTTAAAGACTTAATTTATATTAATTTTTAGACGTTCTCCAGCATAAATCAAATTCGGATTTTGAATATGATTTAGCCCAACAATACTTGCAATTGAAACATCATATTTTTGAGCAATTGAAGTTAAAGTATCACCATATTGAATGGTATAAATAATATGATTAGTTTCGTATTTATCACTCGTTGTAACTGAAATATCATGGGTTGTATCGATTTTTAAAACCTCTCCAACATAAATTAAATTTGGATTTTTAATTCCATTAAGACCTACAATTTCGTTAACTGTGGTGCCATACTTCATAGCAATTTGGCTTAAAGTATCACCAGATTGAACAATGTAAGTTTCTATCGTATTGGTTGTATTTTCTGATGTTGCAATTGTTTCAGAAGAATTTAAAAAGATTTGTTCTGTAAAAGTATCTAAATCCGTAAGAGCACGAATACCAGGTATAGTGCCAGAATCACTATATTGAAAGCCTTCATATTGAGACCAATTACCAGTATTTGGTGTATTAACACCATATTGTGCTACCCAAAGTGGATATGTACTGGCAAGCTGACTATTAAATGTGTTTCTTGCATTTGAACTATCACTATAAATAATAACTTCTTTTCCAGTTAATTGTTGAACTTTTTGCAAAAAAGCAAGAGAAATTTCATTGATTTCTTGAGTATTTAAATTTCCAAATACTTCAAAATCCATTGCTAATTTGCAATCTGGTGAAGTCCCAGCAATAACAGATGCAAAATACGTAGCTTGTTCTTCCGCTTCTGGAATGTTTCTAGCAGTTAGAAAATGATAGAAACCTACTTTTAATCCTTGGGCTTTTGCATTTTCATAATTGGTTCGAAAATGAGAATCCACAATTGAATTTCCCTGACTTGATTTAATATAAACAATGTCAATTCCAGAATTTTTTACTTGTGAATAATCAATGTTTCCTTGCCAATTACTAACGTCAATTCCGTGAATAATTTGTTGCAAAACAAGATAATGGAATTAATAAAATAGTTAAAAGAATTAAGCTAAAACATAAAAATTTTTTCATAAGAACCTCCTTTAAAATAGAATATGAAAAAGCGAAAAAATTGGTGAAAAAAGTATCTTTCTTGTCCAAAAATGAAAAATAACTTGAAAAAAATGTTAAGTAATGATACAATAAATTCATTGTGAAATAAAGGTAGAAAATAAGGGGATTTTAAGTTGGAAAAAGTCAAAAAACTCAGTAAATATAGAGATTTAATTTTAGTTATGCTAGATTGTATTTGTATCATATTTGCCTATTATCTAGGAACCGTTTTACTAACTGATTCAGTACTTAGCTTTTCAGAATATTATTCGAATCGTTTAATATCATCAATTTTGTGGTATATTGCTATTTATGAAATGATATTTCACATCTCCAAAAGGCATAAAAATATTATACGTTATGAAGAAGGAAAAGATTATATTTTATATATTGTTTTATGTTTGTTAACAGCAGGAATTATTGCTATTATAAAAAAGATTTTTCATATCAATGTTGCTACGATTCGCATGAATGTTTTAGCAGGATTGATTATTTCTATGATGATGGTTTCTTACCGAATTATTATGCGTTACATACTAACCAATGATATTGTAAATAAGGGAATTATAGCTAGACCAAACCAAAATAAAAAAAGATTACTAATGATTGGTGCAGGAAATGCAGCACATGAGATGATTAAAACTATTAATACAAATTTTAAAGAAGATTATGAAATTATTGGCATTATTGATGATAATCCCAAAAGATTAAATTTCACGGTTTCTGGTGTCAAAATCATTGGAAACAGGAATGATATTTTGAAAATTTGCCAAGAAAATAAAGTGGATTTGATTTTCTTTTCTATTGCAAGAATTGACAATGAAAACAAAAAGCAAATTTTAAATATTTGCCAGCAAACACAAGCTAAAGTAAGAGTTTTACCGGGCATTCGAGAAATTATTAAAAACAAAGATATTTTTTCAAGTTTAAGAGATGTTCAAATTGAAGATATTTTAGGAAGAGATCCTGTAAAACTAGATAATAGTAATATCGAATCCCTTATCAAAGACCAAGTGATTTTGGTAACTGGTGCTGGAGGTTCGATTGGCTCAGAGCTTTGTAGACAAATAATGAGTTATCATCCAGAAAAATTAGTTATGCTAGATATTTATGAAAACAATTTATACAATATAGAATTGGAATTAAAAGCAAGCTATCCAAAAAGCAAAATTGATGCTATAATTGCAAGCATCAGAGATGAAAAACGTCTGCGTGAAGTTTTCGAAAAATACCAGCCATATTTGGTCTTTCATGCGGCTGCTCATAAACATGTTCCTTTAATGGAAAATAGTCCGTTAGAAGCTATTAAAAATAATGTATTTGGAACTTACAATGTGGTTACCGTTTGTGATGAATTTAAAGTTCAAAAATGCATTTTAATTTCTACAGACAAAGCTGTTAATCCAACGAATATCATGGGTGCAACAAAACGAATGTGTGAAATGATTGTACAAGCTAAAAATAAAGTAAGTAAGACAGAATATGCTGCTGTACGTTTTGGAAATGTTTTAGGAAGCAATGGTTCGGTAGTTCCCTTGTTTAAAAAGCAAATTGCAGATGGTGGTCCTGTAACAGTTACACATAAGGAGATTACCAGATTTTTTATGACTATACCAGAAGCAGTTGAACTTGTATTGCAAACTATGACTTATGCTAAAGGTGGAGAAATTTTTGTACTCGATATGGGAGAACCAGTCAAAATTTATGATTTAGCAGAAAGTTTGATCAAATTATCAGGTTTGGTGCCAGAAAAAGATATTAAAATTGAAATAACAGGTCTAAGACCTGGTGAAAAATTGTATGAAGAAATTTTAATGAATGAAGAAGGCTTAGAAAAAACTAGTCATGATAAAATTTTTGTTGCAGAACCAATTGATTTAACAATGGAAGACATCGAACAAAAATTAAGTAATCTTACACAATTATTAAATAAAGAAAAGATAAATACAACAGAAATAAAGGATGCCATGAAGGAAGTTGTACCGACTTTTTGTGAACCTGAAAAAGTCAATCAAAAGAAAGAAGGATAAAAATGAATAAAATTTATTTGGCTTCTCCCCATATGTCTGATGAAGGCTATGAGCAACTTTTTGTAAAAGAAGCATTTGATACGAATTGGGTAGCACCTTTGGGAGAAAATGTAAATCAGTTTGAAAAAGAGCTTGCAGAATATGTTCATATAAAAGAAGGGGCAGCATTGTCAAGTGGAACTTCTGCAATTCATTTAGGACTAAAAGCACTTGGTGTGAAAGAAGGCGATATTGTTTTTTGCCCAACTCTTACTTTTTCGGCAACTGCCAATCCCATTATTTACCAAAATGCAACTCCTGTTTTTATTGATAGTGAACCAGAGACTTGGAATATGAGTCCAAAAGCTTTACAAAAAGCATTCGAAAAATATACGCCCAAAGCGGTTATTGTAGTGCATTTGTATGGCCAAACGGCAAAAATGAATGAAATTATGGAACTATGTGATGCACATCATGTTCCAGTTTTGGAAGATGCGGCAGAGAGTTTGGGTACAATGTATCAAGGAAAATTTACGGGAACGTTTGGAAAATATGGTGTGTTTTCGTTTAATGGAAATAAAATTATTACAACGAGCGGTGGTGGAATGTTGGTTTCTGATGAAAAAGATCGGAAGAGCACACGTCTGAACTCCAGTCACTGGCACCTATC
>CANBLA010000002.1 GCA_947369305.1 uncultured Clostridia bacterium | reverse complement strand
CAATTCTTGTACTCTCTCAAATTGTTCTTTTGAAATGATTGCTTCGTGATGATTTTCAAATTTATATTGATTTTCCTTTTTTACTTTTCTTCCCTCTTTATGAATATCATATCTTTCTGTCTTATGAGTAATCAATGTTCCAATATAAATTTCATCTTTTAAAATTCTTTTTATCATATACATATCCCATAATTTTTTTACGGGTTTCTTATAGGCTTTGCCTTTTTGTTTTAAATCTCTTTCAATGACTTGTGATGGAGTTAAAAAATGATATTCAGAATTTAATTTTTTACAAATTTTTAACATTCCTAATCCTTGTTCATATAAATCAAATATGGTTTTTATTGTCTCTCGAACTGTTTCATCTACAATCAATTCTCCTTTTTTAGCAGTTTTCTTATAGCCAAACTTAGGTCCTTGAAGTAATATTCCTTTCTCTAATTGTTTGTGCATACCAATTTTTACTTTTTTGGATACTTCCTTTACATACCTTTCATTAAACCAGGTAGAAAGTCCTAATAAATCATCATCTCCTTCTAATAAATTGAAATCTCCAAAAGTATCTTTCGTTAGTATTAAATTCACATTTCGCTCTTTCAGTTCGTCGATAAATGTAAGTGTTCTGCTACCTTTACGGCCTATTCTTGATAAGTCTTTTGCTAAAATAATATCTACTTTTCCTGCTCTAATGTCTTGTAACATTCTACTAAACGCTGGTCTTTCATCATTTGAAATATAGCCGTGATACATTATCATCTATGTAATATTCTGATATTTCAAAACCTTGCGAATCCGCATATTCTTTAGCCAATTCTTGTTGTGCTTCAATACTGCTATATCTACTTTTGTTATCATCCTTACTTAATCTACAGTAACATACAACTTTCAATATATCTATCCTTTCCGAAGATAAATATATTTATGTTTTTAGACAAGTTTATATTATCTTCTTTTTCAGCAAAATGCAATGGTTTTATATGATATTTTTGGTTTTTTCGTAATTTAAAATTTCTTGTATTGTATTAATCGGATTTTTTTCTCCACTTACAAATACTGTCACATTTGATTGTTTGCCTTTGAGCTGATTTATTTTTTCTAAAATTTCTTTATTTTTTTCCTCTTGTTCGGTTATATAGATTTGGAACAACTCAACATTTTCGTATATAAATTTTTGAATTTCCAATTTTATCACTTACCCTTCCTTTTCATGTATATTGTAAAATTTTGCTATACATTACTTTTTTAAAGCAAAAAAAGAAACCATACTTTAATTATTTCTAATTAAAATATAGTCTTTTATTTTTAATACTTTTGGTAGACTTTTTGCAAACACTTTTGGGACATGACGGTCTAAATGAGATTTTCTCTTATTTCTGGATTTATCATTGATTTTAAGAAGTTTTCCGTCTGTTTCATAGCTTTATTCATTTCAATTCTTCTTTTTAATAATAGAATTACTAAAATGGGAGGATAGCAATAAATGACATTATCTCAAGCCATCATACAAAGAATCAAAAACTTAATAAATCAAAGTACACAAATAGAAAATTATCATCAATTAGCAACAAGAGCTGGTCTAAACGAATCAGTCGTTCGTGCCATACTTTCTGGAGAAACTAAAGATCCTTCTACTGAAACAATCTTTTTTATTTCAGTAGCTTTTGGCATTTCATTATCAGAGTTTTATAACGACAATTTGTAAAAAAGTATTTTTTCGATAACTTGTAATTTACAAATTACTTGGTATTTTATTTTTCATCTTCTTATAAATTAAACACACAATCATAAACGAAATTATTTGTGCTATTAAAATCCTTACTATTTGCAATTCATCTGCTCCTGTATTAGTTACTATATGAAGCACATTTGTAGCAATAATATTATTAAATAAATGATCACCTATACCAATAAATAAACTACCAGTCATTTTGTATAACATACCCCATTTAATGCTCATAATTCCTGCAAGTACAATATATCCTAATATCATTACAATAAAAGAAATAAGATTCATATCTCCATTTATAAATGACCTTAATGGCATTACAAAATGCCATAATCCAAATAATAAAGCAACTATCATATTTGATTTTAAAAAATTATTTTTATTATTGATAACTTTTAAGAAAAAACCTCTAAATATTCCTTCTTCCATAATAACATTAACAATATTTAGTAGAATACACAAAATAAAAAATATAATTTCAGTATGTTTGACTTCATTTCCAACTAAAGAAAATCCATTAACATAAAGTTCAAAACTAGGGTTTCTTGAATTTGCATAAAGTGTTATATATTCTATAAAATAAGATATTCCAAAACAAATCCCCCCTAATGTCAATCCATAAATTAAATATTTAAAAAATTTATTTTTTTCAAAACCAATATCTTTAAACTTATAATTCATTACTTTTAGAAAAAATAATAATATGATAATGCCTATCAATTTGTGAATAAAGTTTTCAGAAATAAAAGTTGTATCAGTCTTTATTATAAAGTATTCTACAATTCTTATTACTAAACATATCATAAATATATAGAATAGGTTTATTTAGTATATTTTCTTTTAATCTTTCTTTCATTTCTTACCTCACTTTTAAATTGTAATTTATCTAATTAACCTTTTTATATATTCATCTGTATTTTCCCTAAAATAACCACAATGACCTAGCGACTCAATCTGGATAAATTCGCTATTTTTATATTTTTTAATTCTAGGTAAGCAAAGTCTTGCTATATCTTTTGTGCCATAAACAAAAGTTATTTTTCTCTGTGAATCATTTTCTAATTTAGGTGCTTCAATATTATAACAACTTTCTAATAAGTTTTTTAGACTTTCCATTGTTACTATTGGTGCAACATATTGTTGTACTTCGCCCATACCATTAAAGCACTTATTTAATTCTTTAACTGTATCTTCTGGATGTTCTTTTATATTGAGCAAACATTTTTTATATCTATTATAAAAATATTTTTTAATAATGTTTGGAAATTTAAAGATAGGAGCACTATCTACTATTACTTGATCGACTTTATCTTGATTATTGCAAAAATAATGAAATGCAATATTACCACCTAAAGAAAATCCTATAATTGCTTTTAATTTATCAATGTTATTTTCTTTTAGAAATTCATCAATAGTTTTTTCTTCATCTTTCATTGATATATAGTATGAATCTTGGTAATGCCCACTATATGTTGGAATAATCAAATAATATTTATTACTTAATCTATCTATTACAAAATCAAAAAATTGGGCACTTGTAAACATAGGGTGTAATAATAATATCTTTTCATTTTCTTTCTTCCCATAAGTAACTATTTTCAATTAAAATCAACTCCTATCTAAATTGTAATTTTTTGTTATCCTAGCCAACCATTATAAAATGCTATAACTCCTAACATTGCACCTATAACCATTGCAATTAATGTTGTAACTATTAACATTGGATTTTCCTTAAATAATTTTACTAATTCTCTTAAATCTTTCATTTCATATTTTCTCCCATTCAATACTTATAACTTATGGTTCAGTAATATCTTTTGGATTATAGTATTTGCTTTTTTATCTCATCAATAGATAAACCCTGACCTTTTAGTTCTTTTATATCATTTATTCTGCTAATACTTTCAAGTCTTTTATATCTTCTTGTTAAACCACTATCTTCTTGTTCAAAAGGTAAAATACCTTCTTCTGTATAATATTTAAGTGTACTATATCTTGTATTTGTAATTCGTACTAATTCTCCTATTGTTACATATTCAGAATTCATAATTATTTCCATATTTCTTTGTCTTGACATAGTATTATCACCTTCCTTAATTTAGTGAAGTTAGTAGAATACTAGCTGTTAGTGCTGACATATCACTTATAACTGATTGGGCTACTTTTACTTTTTTTGATATTTGTGTATTTTTTATTTCGTTTAATCTATTATTTAATTCGTCTTTTTCGTATTTAGTAAAAATATTTTTTAGAAATTTAGTAGAATTTAGTAAAGATGTTAATAAAATTAAATCTTCTGTTAGTTTTCCTTTTTCTAACACTTCAGACCTTATTTCTTCTATAATATTGTTAAATTTACTTTCATTTATTTGAATTTTTTCTTTATTTCCAAGCAATCCTTTTTTATTTTCTATAACTATAAATTCTTTTTCTAACATACCTTCTTTTAATGCTTCAATAACACTTTGTAATTTTTTATTTGGCAATGTATAACAAATTGATGTTATTATATTTTTTAAAGGTATTTCTTCTTTCTTTAAGTCTTTCATAATTTCATATAAGTTTTTGTTATAATTGGAAATTGGTAGTTTTTCATTAAGTTTTACTTTGTTTTTATCAGTAATTTCTAAATTTCCATCTAACATCATTTCTATAATCATAGATACAATTAGATGTGGTGTTAATTCGTTTTCATATAACATCTTTTTCTCTTTCAACATACATAAAGTATATTTTTCCGTAATATTTACATTATTCATAATACATTTCTCCTTTTCTATAAATAGTTACTACTTATTACTTACTACTTACGATTTAATTATAGTACTCTTTTTTTAAATTGTCAATAATATTTAATGAAAAAAGACACTAATTAAGAATTAGCATCTTTGCACAAATTAAATTATTTTTGTATTTTCATTTTTTATATTTACTTTTTTAACCATTATTACTATAACTGATATTATTAAGAATAATCCTGTATAATTTATAAATATATCTTGATATGCTGATGAAGCAAGTGGTTCTCTAAAACCAGTTAGCCAAATATAAAAGAAAGTAAGCAACATTGTTGGAATATAAGTTACTATCATTCTAACAAGTGTATTCTTAATAGGTAGTTTTGTCGCCATTTTATAAGCTAAAACACCTATTAAAACTACCAATGCTCTATCTATCTCATGCCAATTTCCATTAGGATCTGAATATGCACCACTCACTAAATAAGCAATGCTATTTACTAAAGTTGTTATTGTATATATAACACAGTATATAAATACTGAATCTTTAAGCCATTCATTCCATATTTTTTTCATTTTAAATTTTCCTCCAATTATTTTGATAATTTGATTATATTATAAATTTAAAAAAGAAGCAAATCATTTAACTTGCTTCCTTTATTACTCATTATCTTATAAACCATACTCTGAATGTGGTAATTCCAAATATTTATTTCATATTAGCTTTATAATAATATATAAAATTATATAATCTTATTTACTTACTCTACTTGGTGTTTACTATATGTTTTCTTTGCACAAATTAATGCTATAACCATCATAAAAATATAAGTAATTATAGTCATCATAGGTAAATCAATAACAATACTTCCAAACTTATATGATACCATTTGAGAAAAGTTTGAGTATATTGCATTATATGGCATTAAGAATAATATTTTATTGAATATTCCAAAAGCTGATTTTATTGTTAAAAATACTGGCAACATAATAATAGCAATATCTATTACTAATACTGTCATAGGGTTTTTAAGTTTAGATGATAAGAATAATGTTAGTCCTACCATACCAAACAATACTGTATATGAAATCACTATATTATATAAAAGTGATTGGAAGAATGTTAATGCGTATGGACTTAATATGTTAGAAAGTTGTATTGGTAAATTTCCTCCATCTGTACCAAACATCAAAAATACACTTCCTATTGCAAACATTAAATATATTGTAAATACTAATGTTGCAAATATATAAGATGCGATTATTTTCGCAGTTACGCCTTTACTTTTTCCATATTTTGTAGTTAACAGTATTTTATCTGTACCATTTTGATACTCTCCTGCAAAAACAGATGCTAAACATATACATATAGCAATTACCCCAATTATAAGCATTTCATAAGTACTATATAAATTAGAATATCCATAATAAAAGCCGTATTCAAATGGTGTTTTTGTGTTATTAGATTTCTCTAACCAATATTCTTTTTCTTGGTTTGAATATGTCTTTCCATCATAACTTTGATTTAATTTTTCTTCTATTCTTTGCCCTCTTGTTTCATAAAAATCTTTCTGCTCTTTTAAATTTAGATTAAATAGTTCAGTTATATAACTAGCATTATAGTTTGCATATACACGGTTTATATTTGTTAATAGATTTAGTCTATTATTTAAATATTCATTATATATTTTAGGATTAAAGTCTGTTTCTCCATCACTATTGGTAATAAGGTTCTTTGGATCATTGTGTAACTCTTGTAGTTTTTCTATTTCTTCTATAATATTTTTGTTTGTTAAAGCTCCAGATATTTCTTTTATTTGCTCTTTCCTAATACTAATAGCTTCTTTGCCCTTATAAGAATTTCCGTTTTTATCTGTTGCTAAAAAATCTTTACCAGTCATAGAAAATAGTAAAGTTATCAAAATTAAACAAACTATAATTACGATAATATTCATCTTTTTACTTAACAATTTTTTTAATTCAAATTTCACTAACGTTCCCATATTTTTCATTCCTTTCTCTTTTATTTTTCATTTTCTTGAAAGTATGCTAAGTATAAATCTTCTAGGTTTGGTTCTACATTAACAGCATGTAAATATGGTTGTTTATCGCTCACAATTCTTAATTCTGTATAATTATTTTCTTGATGAATATTTATGATACAATATATACTATTAAGTTCTGCTACTTCTTTTTTATCATAAACTGTACATTTCCATACCTTACCATTTAGAGCTCTTAAAAGTTCTTCTGGTGTTCCTTCCAATATTTTATTACCTTTTCTCATAACGATTATTCTATCTGCAATAAATTCTATATCTGACACGATATGAGTTGATAATATAACAATTTTGTCTTGTGAAAAACTGCTAATTAAGTTTCTAAATTTTACTCTCTCTTTCGGATCTAGTCCTGCTGTTGGTTCGTCTAAAATTAAAATCTTTGGGTTATTTAACATTGCTTGTGCGATTCCTAATCTTTGTTTCATTCCTCCAGAAAACGTTTTTATTTTTTGTTTTCTTTCATTTTCTAAATTAACTATTTGTAACAATTCATTTGCTCTTATCTCAGCTTTTTCCTTTGATATTCCCTTTAATGCAGCAATATACATTAAAAAGTCATAAGCTGTGAAATCTAGATAATACCCAAAATCTTGTGGTAAATATCCTAGAACTGTTCTATAATTCTCTCCCAATTGCTTAATATCTTTTCCATTATATTTAATTTGACCAGAAGTTGGTTTTTGAATATCACATATCATTCTCATAAGTGTTGTCTTTCCTGCCCCATTGCTACCCAATAATCCATAAACTCCTGGTTTTAAATTGATAGAAAATCTATCTACTGCAATTTTATTTTTATATTGTTTTGTTAGCCTATCTATTGCAAGTTCCATATATAATCATCCTCCTCTTCAAAAAAACGATAAACAGTTTTTATAAAATAAAATACTGTTACACATAATAAACCTATCCATACTAAAATACTTGACATTTCATATACACCAGGAAATTTTATATTAAGTATAAGTAAAATCGCATTAATTAATAACATTATCGTCATATTTACAATTTCATTTGACTTATGTTTTAATAAACGCATTGTTACAATGTTAGCAACATTGGCTATCATAAATGGCACTAAAAAATAAAGAATTAATACATAACTTTCCTGCTCAAAATGAGTTCCAGTCACTACAGCCAATATTGTCATTACACATAAATTAATAATTGTATTAATTATCAACTTAATTGAAATCAATTCCTTTAAGTTCATCTTACAACTCATTTCAGTTTCGTACATATTATATTTAAAACTTTTTTCTAATTCCATCATTTGAAGAAAAGCTAATATTGGCATAACTAATGATAAAATTAGTCTTGTTTTTTCAAAAGCCATCGACTTTATTACAAATATTCCTATTAGCAATAATACAAATTGAATAAGAAAAGTTGTTTTATTCATAAAAGGAACATATCTTCTTATCTTTTCAAAATAATTTTCCTTTACTGTTATTTCAGTATTTGCTATTTCTATTCTTAATCTTTCTATCGACTGTTGCTTTTTTTGCTTATCAATTTTAGGTAAAGTGTTTTTATTTAAAATTTCTTTCCATTTCTCACTCATAAACTTCCTCCTTTCCTAAATACCTACTCAATTTTTCTATTCCCTGCTTTAGTCTTGATTTAATGGTAGGTACTTTTTCATCAAGTATTTTAGATATATCTTTAATTTTCAAATCTTCATAATACTTCAAAATAATTACTTCTTTTTGTTTTTCTGGTAGCTTATTTAGAGCTTGTACAACTATATCTTTTTCTTCTATTTTCTCTAGTTCATCAAAATTGTCTTTTTCATAATTTTGATTGCTATCCAGTTCTTCTATATTTATATTATTTTCGTAAAAGTAAGTATTACAAACATTCATTGCTATTGTAATTAAATAACTTTTGAACTTTCCTTTATCTCTATAATTTCCTATATATTTAATCAATTTCAAAAATGTTTCTTGTGTTAAATCATAAGAAAGTGAGCTATTTCCTGTTTTATAATAACAAAATCTATAAATATCATCATAATATTTCTCAATTAATATCGCTAATAATTCTTTATTTCCGTGCTGTATTTTATAGATTAATTCTTTATCTTCCAAGTAAATACCTCCTTTCTTTCTTTTATAAACTAGCTTACATATAATATAACCTAAAAAATCGCAAAAAAGATTTAAAATTTTATTAAATTTTTTATTTTCTATAAAATTTAGTAATGGTATGAAAAATATCAAGTTTTCTCTAAAGCTACTCAAAAATACTTAGATGAATTACAAAAAGAAATTAATATACAAAAATAAGATGGTTCAACCGAATCATCTTATTTTAAAAATCTATTTAACACATTTATTTTTATCTATTCTTTTGTAGAATCTATTATTTCTAAATGATTAATTTTTGCAGTTTGTTCATCTTGAGTTGGAACCTGTAATTCAGCAAAATTTCCTATGTTTTCAGTGGTACAACCAAATAATAACGTGAATTCCAAATTATCTATGTTATCAAATGACACTTTATCTAAGTTAAGACCAGTAGCTAGATTAGGGTTTCTCGAAAATACAATTTTATTTTCATTACTATTGACGCCTTTTATTTGCTCTTCTACAGGAAATACATAGTTCATATCATCTATTTTTTGTCTCATTAAAATTTTCCATTCATCTCCAATGCACCCATTCTCATCATAGTAAAATGTAATATTTTCATCATTTATATCAATCTTTTGAATAATGAAATCTCCGCCTAAACCACTTGTAGCAGTATACGTTTTACCATCCGATTTTACAGGATACCATGTCGCTTTATCATACATTTCTTCTTCCTGCGTTTTTCCATTTTCATTAACGTTTCTATCCTCAAATATTTTGCTCTTAGTTGGTGTTACTTTTAACGCACTCGTTGCGTTTTCTGAGCTAAGTAGTATAATGAAATTTTCTTCTTCCATAATTGTTTCGGTTTCTTTTATTTCATATTCAAATTTTTCTTGTATTTGTCCATTTTCTTTTACATATAATTTTCTTCCTGCAACACTTCCTCCATAAATCATGTTTGGTATTGAATTATCGTTTCCATCTGTAACGTTAAAGCTAATATACTCCATTGGATTTTCATTATATTCTTTGTAAGTAATGCCATCTACAATTTTTTTAGCCTTTATAAATTTTTGAAATTTTGTATTCGCAATTTTTTCGATGATAATTTTCGTATGTTCATCGACTTGTTGTTCTGTTAGTATAGCAGTGTTTTCATTTTCTGTTAATTCGATTTCTGATTTTATTGTTTTTCCGATTGTTATAGCTTCATTATCACCATTTTCAAATCCAAGTATGATGCCAGAAGAAATATCTTCGATTTCGATTTCTAAATTTAAATGATTTGTGTTTTCATCCATAATATTGATAACTTGTGTATAGACATATTCATTGTCAGAAACTTTATCAACATATTCACTTACATTGGTAATTTCCCTTGAATTTACCAATACTTTTTCAGAAACGTGTAAATCATATCCCATTTCACCTATCTTTTCGATTGGTTTTGTCATTTTTTCAAAAGCTTTATCTTTTAATTTTATTTTATATTCTGCAATAATATAGGCTTTATCTCCAGCCATACTTTCTAATGTTATATTACAATATTCATTTTCTATGGATTGATTAATTTCTACTAAATTGTTTTCATAATTTTGACTTAATTTTAAAAAACCCATTTTTTGCATATTAGTATTTCTACTGATTCCAGCATAAGCAGTTATGCTTACTGTACTTACAATAATAAATGCTGCAACTTTTTGTAAACTATTTAATTTCATTTTATTTTTGATTTTGATATCTTCAAATTCATTTTTCTGGGGTTCAGTAAATTTTAAATTTTCATATTTTAAATAAACAGAATCTTTAAAATACTTTCTTTTTTCTTCTAACTTTTTATCCATCATAATTATTTACCTCTTTCCTTAATATTTCTTTTAATTTTTTTCTACCTCTATGAATTAATGTTTTTACTTGTGATAAGGACATATCAAATATTGTACATATTTCCTTATAAGACAATTCTTCTATATCTGCAAGATAAATGATTTGATTCTGTGGTTCTGGTAAATGATCAATTGCAATTTTTAATTTTTGACTCTGTTCTTTATCAAAAATAGCATCTTCAATTTCTTGTTCATTAAAAATGTATTCATTCTCTTGCAAATAGGTAATTTTCTTTTCCCTTTTGATATAATTAAGTGTTTTACTTTTTGCAATTGTATACAGGTATGCTTTTAGAGAATATTTAGAATCATATTTTTCTTGATTCATAAGAATATAAACAAAAACATCTTGTGCTAAATCTTCAGCAACATCCATACTCTTTACAAATTTATAAATAAAATAAATTATTTTTTCCATGTATTTGTTTATGATAAGTTCAAATGATTCATTATCTCCATTCAAGAACCTCTTATATAGTTTTTTATCTTCCTCCATTTTTTCCTCCATTTGAATATAAGATCTTAATTCTAATTATAATACAATTTTGAAATAGGAAAAGTTGCACTTTTTATAAAATAAATACATCAATTTTTTATACGTCTTATTGAAACCTATAAAAAATTGGGTGTAAAACACTTTTCAAATGCTTTACACCTTTCAACTTCATAATATTATATTTTATTAAAAATTATTGTCTTTTCTTTCATTGATATTTTACTAACTTCATATTCATATTTTTTAGATTCTTGTTTATAGGTTAACTATAAATCTATAAATTGCATAAACTACCCATATAAGCCAAGAATATATCCAAGCCTTAAATACAATGCTTACTGTTAAATACACAATAGCAACTATTATTGCTATTATCCAATTCATCATTTTTTTCTTATCCATTATTTCTTACATCCTTAATAAATTACTTGATTTCATTATAACATTATTATAAAAAAATGTATATAAAAATCTCAAAAAAATAATAAGCCAGAAAATTTTATTATAAACTATTTTAGTGTATATCATATAAATATGACATCTGTCTGTCATATTTAGAACAAAGTGGACAATTTATTATTAATTCTCTCTTAATCGATCTACAATAGATTCTTTATTAAATTCTTTTATACAAAATATTGCAATAATAGACGGTATAACAATTGAAATGATTAAATATAAAAGCATTCCCATAATAGGTAATTTGAAAAATAAATAATTTATACCTGTTTCTTGCATTATTTTCATAATCATAAATACAACGATTGGTCCTGCAATACTACTAACCAAACCATTTGGAATTGCTAGGCAAACATTCTCAAATATAATCATTTTATTTACTTGTTTTTTCGTCATTCCCATTGATTGTAATACAGCAATTTCTCTTTTCCTTGTAACCATACTTGTAATAACTGTATTGATTAAGTTAATTAGACTAAATAATATTACAAATATTGAAATTCCTATAAGTATATTTGAAAAAGATTTGCTATTTTTTATAGCTTGCTCACGCCATTGTGAAAAAGTTTCACAATCTATTTCTTCATATTCTCTAACAAGGTCTTTTACTTTATTATCAATCTCATCATTGTAAATATGATTTTGAGTTGTCACTTTTAAACTTGTTGTTGTATCAAGATTTTGTGTAATTTCTTCATAAATATCATCTGGTAATAAAATCCAGCCTTGTGTTTTTCCATATTTAGAAAAACTTGAATCTCCAACTCCTCCAACCGTTAATTCCATACTATTTTCTTTTCCATTAAAATAATGAAGTTTTATTTTATCTCCAACTTTAAAACGATAGCCAAATATTTCTTCAAATACATCATTATAGGCAATATAGATTTCTCCTTTGTTTTTTAATTCTTCGCAATTTCCTGTCCCATCTTCTAATGATTTTGTCATTGCCTCTTCTATATCTTTACTGATTGGACTAATCTCATCATCAATGATTTCATCATGTGTTTCAATTTTTACAGTATAAGAATTTTTCGTATTTACTTTCTCTATTTCTTCAAGTTCTTCTAATTCTGATTTTAATTTTGTAAGATTATTTCCATTTTCTATCAAATCAAACATCCCATTTTTTGAATCACTGATTGCTTCATTAGAAAATGTAATTAAATATTCATTATCATCAAAATATCCATTTCTTGCAAATTTTTCATAATCTAAAGAATTCGCAAAAGTTAGTGAACCAATAAATAAAGTTCCACCTATAATTAAGGATATAAGAGTAATTGTCGTTCTTTTTCGATTTCTTTTAAATTGAATTTTTCCTAAAGAATTTGGATTTAAATTTCTGCATAATTTATTGGAACTCTTAATTTTTTCGTCATTTCCTGTATATTTTAGCCCTTCTACTGGTGAAATTTTACTTGCCATTTTTGCTGGTTTTGATACTGCTATAAGAACTGTTATTACGCCTAAAATTATTGATACAACTGATAATTTTAAAACATTCCATACACTAAAACCATTTCTTGACACAAAATAACTAATCATCGTTCCTATTAAAATTCCTAATGGTATAGCAATTTTACAATATTTTAGTCCTTCTATTTTTATCATTTTTTTCATTTGCTTTTTAGACATTCCTATTGTTCTCAATTGTGCATATTCCTTTACTTTTGATGATACAGATAAATAAAATATACTATATATTACAATTCCGCTTATAACTAATACAGCTACACTAAGCCCTATATAAGTTTCAAGTTCCATCATGTTGATAGAAAACAAATCTGCAAATTTATCATTTACATTAATATTTTTTCTAGCAATACCATTGCTTTCGCCTAATTCATAAAAGAAATTCTTAATAAATGCAGAACTTGGAATTTTCATATCTTCATTTACTTTTACCAAAGCATCCAGTCCACTATTTTTAAATAAGCTTCCTGTTTCTGAATATTCTTTTGAAAAAAATAAAGGATAGTATATTGATTTCCCATTATCAATAAAACCGGAAACAACAAATTTTTCTCCTAATATATCAATACTTTCTCCCAATTTTTCTTCGATTCCAAATTCTTTTGTAAGAGCTTTATCAATTACAATTTCATTCGCTTCAGCAGGAAAATTCCCACTTGAAAGTTTATAAACGTTGATTCCTTCTACTTCGTAATTATAATAGATTGGTTTTATTTTTATATTTCCAACTTCTTTTTCAAAACCTGCTCTATATTCCATAACACATTTTATATTGCTATCTGATTTTAAATCATTTATTTGTTCCTCATTTACATCAGAATATATACAATCTTGCATCCCTTTTATCATCTGACGTTCATAATTTTTATAATTTAATGTGGAAAGTCCAAGAACCATAATAAAACAAATTGCTAAAATAATTGTTATTGTAACAAAGGCGTTTTTCATTTTAGAACTTTTTAGAGATGCTTTTGCAAGACTGTAAATTATTTTTTTGTTATTATTACTTTTTAAACTCATTTCTTTTTCTCCTATTCTTAAAAAATTTTACCATCTTCAATTCTTATAATACGGTCTGCCATTTGTGCAATTTCCTCATTATGGGTAATCATAATGATTGTCTGATTAAAAGCTTTACTTGTATTTTTCAAAAGTCCCATTACATCTAAACTTGTTTTCGTATCTAAGTTTCCTGTTGGCTCATCTGCTAAAATAATTGATGGTTTTGAAGCTAAAGCTCTTGCAATTGCAACACGTTGCTGTTGACCACCAGATAATTGATTTGGCATACTTTTTACTTTGGCTGTTATTCTTAATAAATTAACAATTTCATCAATAAAATTTTTATCAATTTTGTTTCCATCTAATTCAATTGGAAGTACAATATTTTCATATACATTTAACATAGGAACTAAATTATAATTTTGAAATATAAAACCAATTTGCCTTCTTCTAAAAATTGTTAATTCCTCATCAGCCATTTTTGAAATTTCACTTCCATCTATTTCAATTTTTCCATAGGTTGGATTATCTAAGCCTCCAATCATATTAAGCAATGTTGATTTACCACTTCCGAGAAGTTCCAACAATTGCCACAAATTCTCCTCTATTAACTTCCAAAGATACTCCATCTAAAGCTTTTACAAATGCTTCTCCACTACCATAATATTTTTTTAAATCTCTCACTTTTAAAATACATTTATTTTCCATTTCGTTTTCCTCCTTTTCCTAAATAAATATTATCATACAAATATTTCAAAAAAGTCTCAATCCAAAAATAAATTATTTCAATTTTGAAACATTTGAAAAAGACTGAAAAAATCAGTCTTTAAAGTGGTAAAAATACGGAAAATGTAGTACCTTTATTTACTTTTGATTTTACCTTTATATAACCATTTTGATTTTCAATAATATTTTTACTTAAATATAATCCAATTCCTACTCCATTGATATTATGAACTTTTCTTTCTCTAAAAAATCTTTTAAATATATTACTTATATTCTCTTGATCAATTCCTATTCCATTATCTATTATATCTATTTTTAAAAAACTTTCTAATTTTTCTAAATGAATCCTTATTTTCCCATTCTGATTTGTATATTTTATAGCATTTTCTAATATATTGCAGATTGCTTCTAAAGTCCATTTCCTATCATACGAAACAATACAATTTTCACCCGTTATTTCAATTTCTATATTTTTATTTTCTGCTAATGGTCTGACTTGTTCTTTCGCTTTTTCTATACATTCCATAAACTTAGAGCTTTCTTTATTTAAAACAATCATATTCGTTTCTAATTTAGACATTTTGGTTAAAGAAGCCATCAAAAATTCTAATTTATCAACTTGATTTGATATCACATTCAAGAACTCTTTTTCTTGCTCTTTTGACAAATCATTATTGATAATTGTATCACTATACATTCTAATATTTGATATTGGTGTTTTTACTTGATGTGTAATATCAGATACCATTTGTTCTATTTCTACTTTGGCATGATTTACTTTATCACTCTTTCCCTTTACAACTTCACTTAATTTGTATAATTTAGAATCTATTTTTGATTCCAAAGTTTCTTTGTTTATATTATCTTTTTCATACCTTTCATTTATAAAATTATCAATATTGGTTACCACTTTATCTGTAAATTTTAAATATTTCATCTTAAAAAATAAATAAATGAACATTATAGAAATAATCACGAAAACTACTTGCCACATATTTTACTCCTCTGAAAATTTATATCCAACACCATAAATTGTCTTTATATATTTATTATTTTCATCATCTAATTTTGAACGTAATCTACTAATATTAAGTGTTAGCGTATGTTCATCAACAAAATTATTTTTACTGTCCCACAATTTTTCTAATAATACCTCTCTTGTAAGTACAGTATTTTTATGCTTTACAAATATATTTAGTAAATCAAATTCTGTTGGTGTTAAATAAATAATTGTATCTCTTTTTTTGAGCACTCTATTATCAAAATCAATCATTAAATCTTTCATTCTTAATCTATTTTCTCGATTCTGATTGCCTCTATCTAAAACAACTTGAATCTTTTTCAATACAATTTTTATATTAAACGGTTTTGTGATATAATCATCTGCTCCGAAGCTCAAAGCCATCTAATATTTCTTCATCTAAATTATGTGCTGTTAAAAATATAAATGGAATATGATATTCTTCTTTTATTATTTTCGCAAATTCAAATCCATTTCCATCTGGTAAATTTACATCTAACAAAATTAAATCAATTTTATTTTCCTTTATAATTTCTTTTGCCTCTTTTATATAGTATGTACTTAATGCTTCCATTTTATTGTTTTGTATGTTAAAACATATTCCAGCATTTAGCATTTCATCATCTTCTATCACTAATATCACAAACATGATTTTCTCCTTGAATATATTTATTTCACTTTCAATCTGTCGTTATACCTTTTGCAAAATTACTGTTTTTTTATTAACTTCATATCCATATTCTTTTTTATAAATAAAAAATGAGTGGTCTATTTTAAATCATATAATATTCTTAATTTCTTCATAAGATAATTTATAGTTTTCTTTATATTATCTTTTAAATACTTCCATAATGGCTCATATTTGCTCATTATTTAACACTCTCCTAAATTTATTATTTTTCTTTTTATAAAATATTAATACAATTATAAATGATAATAACTGAGCTATTAATATTCTAACTATTTTTTCATAAGTATCTCCTCGATAACTTACTATTTTTCGAAATGATTATAACATACTTTTTCTAAATAGTAAATTTAATCTTAAAAAGGCAGGATAAGCACAACCCCTGTTTGTGCTAAAACACGCAAACAGCAAGCTGTTTGGTATGAGTTAAATTACCACTTTGCAAGTTATTATTAACCCAAAAATACACTCGGTGTACTTTTTTACTCTTTCTGTTTTTTTAATGCTCCCAATATTGAATTTTTAATTGCCATTTTATCTTTAAGATTATCAAAAAACTCTCTAACTCTTGTTCTTCAAATGAAATAGTAATTTTATTTGATAGTTTCTTGTTTATAACTAAATCTTCAATTTTTTCTTTTGTTAATTTCTCTTTTTCTGACTCTTGCTTTATTTTTTTGCTTACATCTCTGATATTTTAGCACCTTTATCCTTTAATATATTAGAAACAATATTTCGCTCTTCCATTTCTAAAAAAGACAACTGCTCTGCAACCTTTAAGGAATTCTATTATCATCTACTGCCTCTTGTAATTCTTTATTTAGATAATTAATTCTTAAATATCTCTGAATATTTCCATTAGACATGCTGTTTTCTTTCATTAATACTTTTCTTGTATTTAACTTTTCTGGTGTGTCATTTAAAATGTCATTTTCCACTTTCTCTTTTAGTTTCTGATTTTTCAAGACTTCTTTTTTTAATAAATATGCTTTTGCTCTTTCTGTTGGTTTGATTTCTTCCCTTGATATTAGGTTTGTATCTACTAAGTATAGCTTTGCTTCATCATCTGTTTTTTCTCTTACATAGCATGGAAATTCTAATAATCCTAATTAAACAAATTTTTAATAACTCATAAACGAGTTGTAATTTTCTTATTTAACTCACTCCAAACAGCTTGCTATTTGTGGGTTTGAGTGCAAACGAAGTTCGTGCTTATCCTGCCTTTTCTAAAGTATAAATTATTACACCTGGTGACAAACCATTCAAATATTCTAAACATTCATTTTCAATTTTCTCATTGCAAAAACTTAAAACATTTCTAGCTTTTTCTTTTATTGCTTTTTTCTCATCAATTTCATTTTTGAAAATTTCAATTTTTTCATTTTCATCATCTTCTTCTCTTTTCTCTTTCTCTATCTCTATATCTATCTCTGTGGGACAATGTCCCAAAACTGTCCCATCTTTTATCCTAATTTCTGTCTCAGTATCTGTACCCACACTCGTCCCATTTTCTGTCTCCGAATTTTCTTCTTTTTGTCCTAGCAAATTATTTTTTTCTCTCTGATCCCTTTTTCTTTTCGCCTCATATTTTTCACTTCCCACAATATTTTCTATATCAGCAATTTTCAAGCAAGCATCTTCTTCTAAATAAATCAGATGCAACTTTTTAAATAGTTCCAAACCAACCTTAACGATATCTTCATCAAAATATTTAGTATCCCTTACAATTTTAGCAATATCATAAGGAACCATTATTTTACCAAAATTATAACCTAATTTCCCTTTTTGATTAACTGTTTGCAAACACAACATCTGATACAAGACCACATATTCACACCCATTGGGCTGTGCCAACAAAAAATCAATCTCACTTTGATTAAAAAAATCTGTTTTCAATTTTATCCAATAATATCTTTTATCATCATTCATAATATCTTATTCCTTCCAAAAATTTTTGCAAAACAAAAAAGCTATCTAAACTTTATTGTTTAAATAACTTTCTCATGTAATTTCTTTAAAACTCTTACTTTTTATCATTTAAGTATTTTTCAACTAATTCAATTAACTCTTTTGCTGTTTCAATCTGTATCATAGTTTTCTCTGAATCAACACTATATTCATCATCATAATCACTATCTTCTCTTACTTTACTAGATTTTACAATTCTTTTCCCAATATCTTTTGGAAAAACTTCTGTATTAACGTAATTCTTATTAAAATATCCAATTACATCTTTATGTCTTTTAAAATCTATCGGCTCTAATGCTAAAACTGCTTTTATACTATGAAAAATACAATAATAGGCTCGATTATTAGCACCTTTAAACTTATTTGCTCTATATAATATTTCCGCTTCTTCAAAATTTTCTTTCGCTTGTTCTAATCTATGCTTAGCTAATTCATTTGACACTTTGGGGCTCACTTAATATCACTCCTTCCTTTTGTACATTCATATAAAATGGCAATGCTTGTAACCAATAATTAAATGTTTCTATATTTCTTATTTTTGGCGATAAGTCAATTGAAAAATCATTATTCGATTCTATATCATAAGCCAAATCCCAAATTTTAGATTCGCATTCACTCAGTTCTTTATCCTTTAAGTCAGTTAAAATCATAATATCGATATCCGAATGTTCATTATAATCTCCGTCTCGCATACGAACCATATAAAATTATCTTTTTTAGATGTTCACCTAAAATTTCTGTTGTTCCTTTTACGAACTCATCTAAAATCTTTTCTATCTTTTCTGGTACATTCATTTTTTACACCTCCATTCAATCTTATTCTCACCACACTATTTATATTATTTTAACATAAAAATTCGATTGATACAATATTTTAAGGAAAAATTATTTTAGGTTCTAAAAACATAAATTCTACCTATCTTCTAACAAATTTTTGTATGTTCAACTGTATATATTCAGTCATGTGACTGATTTGCATGACCGCCTTCCCATGGACGTTTAAATGCAAAACCAACATAAATAGAACGTCCATAAATCGCTCGAAATTGATTCCAAGAATTCATTGTTCTTCTGCTGGTCCATAATATATTTGTATTGCTATTAGAACGAAACTCTCGTACCGTTAACGTTCGATTGGTAATATAAGGCATTGCCTCTGATAAACCTCTGTAATACGTTTCCATTCGGTTGGAGTTATTATTGTATACTAAAATTTTTGCCATAAAAAGCTCCTTTCATCGTATTTATATATAATATGAAAAAAGCTTAAAATTTGACAATTTTAAACAATAAACTCGTTATTCAAATCCATTTTCGCAATTTTTTCTAATAGATTTCTACATTTTTCAAGATATATCTCAAATTCTATATCTTCTGGAGCATAACAAACATTAAAAAAATTCACAATTATCATATAGATAACTTGTTGGTTAAAATTCATTGGTCTTTTATTTTCATAAAGTCCATCAAAATACCCTTTAACAAATTCTGTTTCTCTTTCATCAAATAAAGCCCATGTCATTTGATATTTAAAATTTAAAATATCATAATTTATTTGCATCGATTCAATATCAACCATATACAAATTTTGCTTATCATCTACCATGATATTGGCTCTTTTTATATCTCCGTGAATTAATTTTGGTTCTATATCTTTGAATAAATCAACATATTCATTTGCTTTATTTTTTAATTTGTCAATCTCGTCTATTTTAAAATATTGGGTTATCAATTTTTTAGAGCCTTCATTTTCCAAAACATGATAGAAATTTGCAATTGCCTTTGTTGTTAAATCCTTAATCTGCTTCTGCTCGAAAGCTTGCTTATCATATTGTTCATAATTTTTTAATTTCAACATTTCTTTTCCAATATGTTCGCCAATTTTTCGAATATCGTTTAAAGCATAATTTTCAGAATTTGTACAAACTCTCAAATTAGAACCTTCTATAAAATTATAAATCATATAATATTTTTCAAAACCTTCTATTTTTCCATACTCTATAACTTTTAAAGATTTTATTTTTAACTTTTCATAAATTTCGATATATTTTTTTATCCTATTTATTTTCTGTTCATCAAATCTTTCAGGAAATATTTTTAAGAAATATTTATGTTTCCCTTTAGTAATTTTGTATACCAAACAATCTGAATAACCATCTTCTACTTCTTCTATTATATCCTGCTTGTCCAAAAATTTTATAAAATAAGGATTGAATTTATTATTCATTTTTTTCCTCCTCACATTCATCATCTAAAATAATGTCCTTTTTACTCATGCTTTCTCCTTTATTTTTAAATATACAATAAACCTCTAAATTTTTCAATTTAGAGGTTTAAATTTTATACTTCTTTCGCTTTCACAATTACCCTTTGAGCGCTATCATTCGTACAAGTAATCAAGGTAATCTCCCTTTTTCCATTAGTTCGTTGGGATGTACACGAAACATCGGATGGATCAACCAAATATTTATCATAAACAGCATATTTTAAAGTCTTTCCTGATAAGTCAGTAACTTCTATAATTGCTCCATTTTCCAAAGTTGGAACTTTACTGAAAAATTTACTATTTCGATAATTATGACCAACAATACAATAGTTTCCAATTTGATTTGGTTTTGGTCCCCAAAAATAACATGGCGAAATTTTTAAAAGCTCATCTGTTGTTGTATTTAAAACAGGATAATTTACACCAATCGAAGGAATATTCACAATCGCAACTGTATGATATTCTTGCCCACTTGCTGTAACAGATGTATTTCTTGCAATTACTTCATTTTCAATTTGAGATTCGTCTTCCTCAACTTGATGAGAATACACAATTTCATATGGATCCTCTGAATTTAAAATAACCACTATCGAATTATCTGAAAATTTAATAGTCGTATCATCAATCACACTATCTTCAAATTCGATATTGGATAGAATTTCTTGGGAAATAGCTTCATTTTTATTTTTATCATATTCCGCATAAATATAATAGGAAAATAAAATGCATACCAAAAAAACTGAAATAAAGAAATCAATTTTGTAAATTTTTTTCTTTTTTTTCAATTCAGGCGTGATATACAATTTCTCAGAAATAAGAATTTGATTCATAATTTTTTCTCCTAATTTATAATATTATTATATCACTTATTTATTACTTTATCAAGGGTATTTTTTCTAAAATTCTATAATTTTTTCAATTGATTATTAATTTTCTTCTCAATTTTTTTCGTCTCTAAATTAATCTCCATTATTTCCCTATTTAAACTATCTTTTTTTCTTCGATACAAATTTTCATCATCTAGTATAACTTTTTGATTGTATGGAAAACTATTTTTAAGCTTGCGAATTTCTCTTTTTGTAATCTTTAAAACTTCTATATATTTTTTTCTTAATTTTTTTAAATTCAAAATTTCATCTTGAAAGATATCATCTTCATCATAGCTTTCAGCTAATTTATGTAATTGTTTATAATTTCCTTTCTTATAGTGCTTTTCTATTTTTTCATACTTTTTTTCCTTTTCTTTTGATAAATCTAAATCAAAAATAGGATTATACAATTTTTGTAATTTAAAATAATCTACATTCATTTCATCAACCATATCATAATCAAAAAGCTCAATTGAACTCACCTCAATGGCAAAATCAATATCATCCAACATATCTGCTTCAATTTTATTCTGTTTTTTAAATTCTCGATTTATTTTTCTTTCAACTGTTTCCATATTCACAGTTAATTTTTTAGCAACTTTTTCTTTTATAATCTCCAATTTTCTCAAATTTTTTTGATAATTATTCTTAGCCATCACTAATTTATACTCTAAAAAACCAATTTTAAGCATATAATCAATTTGTATATCTTTACGAACATAACATTTAATCATATCCCTTTCCACAATTAAATCCGCAATTTCTTCTTTCAAATCATTAATTTCCAATATTAACATCGCATACTCTGGATGTACAACAACCATTTTATCTCTCCTTTTCTATCATTATACCATAAAACTCATCCTTTGTGAATAGAAAAATCAAGAAATTACAAATCTATTTTTCCACCACCAAAAACTACATCTCCCACATAAAACACAGCTGATTGTCCTGGCGTAATCGCTCTTTGAGGCTCATCAAAAACGACTTTTATCTTTTCATTTTCTTGTCTAATGCTAGCCTTCGCCATTTTGGTCGAATACCTTGTTTTCACCTCAACTTGCATCCCTTCTTCTATTTCATTTGCTAACAACAAATTATAGTCTACAACTGTAATTTCTTTTTCAAAAAGTTCCTTCTCTTCTCCAACAATAACTTCATTTTTCTCTTTATTAAAACCCAAAACAAACAATGGTACTGGATTTGAAATTCCAAGTCCCTTTCTTTGCCCAATCGTATAATGATACAACCCATGATGCTGTCCCAAAACATCGCCTTTTGAATTCACGATATTTCCTATTTTAGGTTTTATTGGCGAATTTTCCTCTAAAAATTTTTTATAATTTCCATCTGGAACAAAACAAATATCCTCACTATCTGGCTTATTTGCCACTTTCAAATGATGTTTTCGAGCAATCTCACGAATTTCCTCTTTTGACTCAAACTCCGCAAGCGGAAACAAAACACGCGAAAGCAACTCTTTTGGCAAACTCCACAAAACATAACTCTGATCCTTTTTCTCATTTTTAGACTTTTTCAAAATCCACCTTTGATATTTTTCGCTATATTCTGTTTTCGCATAATGCCCTGTTGCAATAAAATCGCACCCTAATTCCTGCGCCTTTTCCCACATAAAACCAAATTTTATATATTTATTACATTCGATACATGGATTCGGTGTTTTGCAATTCGCATATGTATTTACAAAATCATCCATCACACATTTTTGAAACTGAGCTTTAGCATCATACACAAAATGCGCAATTCCAATTTGTTCACACACACTTTTTGCTTCCAAAAACGCATTTGAATCACAACTGTTTCCTGCCAATAATTCCAATGTTACACCAATTACTTCATATCCTTGTTCCTTCAAAAGCAGAGCCGAAACAGCGCTATCCACGCCACCACTCATGCCCAATAAAACTTTTTTTTTCTCCATTCTTTACTTCCTTTTTGATTGATTTAAATATCGCCTTTGTTAGGAAAATATTGTATAATTAAGATTTCTTGCCTGTTATTTTACAACTCTTTTCAACAAAAGTCTACTATTTTTAAATGTCGTTTTTCGACAAAATATCTTCTATTGTATGCCACGCCAGCAATGCACATTTAACACGTGCAGGCATGTTCGATACATTTCGAAACGCAATCGCATCTTCTAATTTTTTTAAATTTTCTTCATTTGTTTCTTCCCTTTTAATCATTTCCATAAACGTCTTTACGATTTCCTTTGCCTCTTCGACAGTTTTCCCTTTTAACGTATCAATCATAATCGAAGTCGAGCTCAAAGAAATTGCACAACCATGCCCCGTAAATGCCATATCTTCTATCAAATTTCCATTCAATTTCATCTGAAGTGATATTTCATCACCACAATTTGGATTATGTCCCATTTCGCAAAAATCACATTGCTCCAATTCCTTTTTATTATAGGAATTCATGCTATGTTCCATAATCAAATCATTATAAATATCATTTAACTCGTCCATATTTCCCCCAAAAATATTTTTCTATTTTTTTATATACTTCTCAAACATTCCAAAAACTTTCTCCAAAGCACAAACCAATCGATCCACATCTTCTTTTGTATTATAAAAATAAAAACTAGCACGACACGTCGAATCTATTTTTAAAAATCTCATCAATGGCTGTGCACAATGATTTCCGTGAACGCACACAAACCCCTTCGCTATCCAAAATACTTGCCACATCATGTGGATGCACACCATTTATATTAAACGAAATCACACCAGAATGATTTTCTTCCTTTGGTGTCAAATACAAAGTCACAAAATCCAATTTTGCCAATTCTTGTCTTGCATACGAAATCACATTTTTTTCAATTTCTTGTATTTTATGATACCCTAAATTTTCAATATAATCAATCGCGCTTCCCAAGCCAATCACGCCTTCTACATTCTGTGTTCCTGCCTCAAACTTATTCGGAAGTGGTGCAAACGTCGTTTCCTGCTCATATACATATTCAATCATATCGCCACCCATCAAAAACGGTTGCATTTCATTTAAAATCTCACGTTTTCCATACAAAACGCCAATGCCAAGAGGAGCAAGCATTTTATGTCCTGAAAATACAAGAAAATCTGCATCCAAATCCTGCACATCCATTTTCATATGTGGAATACTTTGTGAAGCGTCCACCACAACAATCGCGCCCTTTTTATGCGCCACTTCAATGACTTTTTTCACATTATTAATCGTTCCCAAAACATTCGAAACATGTGTAATTCCAACAATCTTTGTTTTGTCTGTAATCTTACTTTCGATTTCTTCATCTGACAACTCAAACTCATCATTCAAATACATAAATTTCAATTTTGCACCCGTCACTTTCGCGGTCTTTTGCCAAGGCACCAAATTCGAGTGATGCTCCATAATCGAAAGCACGATTTCATCTTCCTTTTTCAAATTTTCCATGCCATACGAATACGCAATTAAATTTAGGCTTTCAGTCGCATTTTTTGAAAAAATAATTTCTTCTCTATGCTTTGCATTTATAAATTTTGCAATTTTATCACGTGTATTTTCATAAATTTTCGTTGCCTCTTCACTCAAAGCATACGCACCACGATGTGGATTGGCATTTTGTTTTTGATAGAATTCTTCAACTGCCTTTATCACTTGAATTGGTTTTTGCGTCGTTGCTCCGCTATCCAAGTAAACCAATTTTTCATTTTGCAAGATCGGAAAATCTTGTTTTAATTCGTTCATTTTTGCCCCCTTTTTGAACGATTAAGGAATTCTTAATCGTTCGTTTTTACCCTCACTTATGTATTTTTACATTCTATTTTATTTCCCAAAAAACTTTCCATTTTCTCATCAATTTCATCCCAACTATTCACTCTTTCAATCCTTCCATTTTCAATATTTTCATTCATCTTTGTCGTCATCAAATAGGTTTTTATGCCATTTTCTTCCAACTCTTTGCACGTCTCATAACTATCTTCAACAAAAATTTCAATTCCGTTTTCTTTACAAAACTGTAATTTATTTCTAGCATCCATAATCAATTTATCATATGGAATATGATTTTCTTGCAACATATTTTTCGTAATTTTTTCAGTATCGCAGTCTGGAATTCCACAAAGCCTAGCTGTAATAAAAAATATTTCATTTCCTTGATTTTTCCATTTTTGAATAATCTCTGGTGCATTTTGCAAAGGCTCGCATGCTTCTAAAATATCTTTATAATATTGATTAAAAAATTCATATTTTTCTTGATGTGACCAATTATACAATGCTTCTAAATAATATCGATTTTGTATCTTTCCAAAATTCCCATTACAACCCTTTTTGCCCAAAACTCGTGTATCAAAAAGATCTGCATATTTTAACATCACACATGCCAAATCAACAGTTGTATCATCTATATCAATTCCTATTTTCATATTCTCTCCTCTTTTTCAACGATTAAGCATTCCTTAATCATTCATTTTAATCCAATTTTTCATCTATCTTTCTCAAAATAAATGCCCTTAAACTATCCTCTTTTATCCTTTCCAAAATTTTATTAAATCTTGCTTTTACACTCAATTTCATCGCATCTTTGATTTCAAATCCTCTACTCATCATGTAAAATAATTCCTTCTCATCAATTTTCCCAGCTGAACTACTATGATTTCCCTCAACCTCTTCTTCCGAACACAAAAGCATTGGCAAAGCAAGCGATTTCGCCGTATCAGACAACAACATACAAGCTTCATTTTCATTTCCTTTGGCTTTTTTACAACCTTTTTTGAAATCAATCGTTCCTTTAAAATGTTTTTTCGCCCTATCCTTTAAAGCACCCTGCACTTCTATATCAATCTTAGACATTTCGCCCTTAAGTTCACCAATATAATTTAAATCAAATACTTGATTTTCTTTTCCCAAATAAATCGTATCCATTCTATTTTCTGAAAAATTCCCCAGCAAATTCGAGTACAAATTTGTAACACTATTTTTTCCGTCCCAAATCAATCACACAGCAATTAACTTTCGCATTTTCTTCCAATGTATTTTCAATTGCCATAAAATGATTCGACTTTAAATTTATAAAATTCATAAAAACCACATTTACTCTCGCCCCTTTTTTCGCGTTTACACGCAAAATCCCATTATGAAAACAAGCCAAATCCTCATCACATTCATACTTAATAATTACGGTTCCTCTAGCATTTTCACCTGCTAAAATCTCAATATCTTCAACTAAAACCAAATTATCTTCATCAAAATCAAAATACAAACGCACATCTTTTTCTGTTTTACCATCAATTTTTACACAGATTTTTTGATTAGCATTTTCCCTTACTTGGTTTGTCAAAAAATCACTCAAACCATAATTAAGTTTAATATAACTACATTGATCATCAATCTTTATTTTTGAATCTTCTCTCATTATTTGAACATTCTTGAAATCTTCAATTCTTTCTGGAAACTCAATATTTTCTAATTTTATATTATTAATCTTAAAATTTCGCGACGTCCTAACAGGCGTTTCGTTTAACTTTATTTTGTTCATTTACCCAATTGCTCCTTCTAACTCCAAATTAATCAAATTATTCATCTCTACCGCATATTCAACCGGCAATTCCTTCGAAATCGGATACGCAAACCCCCTCACAATCATCGCTTTTGCATCTTCTTCCGACAACCCTCGGCACATCAAATAAAAAATCGCCCTATCACTAATTTTTCCAATTTTAGCCTCATGTGAAAATTCCACTTCGTCGGTCTGAATATCATTTACTGGAATCGTGTCAGAAACAGAAATATCATCCAACATAAGCGACTCACAAGACACAGAAGACTTTGATTTTTTCGCATCTTCATTTATGCGAACCAGCGAACGATACGTACATTTCCCGCCATTTTTCGAAATCGATTTTGCATTTACCACACTTGACGTATTTTTTGCGTTATGAACCACTTTAAATCCATTATCCAAATTCTGCCCTTTTCCCGCAAACGAAATTCCTGTAAATTCAGTCTTTGCGCCTTCTCCATTCAAAATACTCATCGGATACAACATCGAAATTTTCGAACCAAAAGAACCGTGACACCCAATCCATTTTCGCATTTTTTCCAACAATTGCTTTTTTAGTATTCAAATTCAGCATATTTTTTGACCAGTTTTCAATTGTAGAATAACGCAAATAACTATTGTCTTTGACATACAGTTCTACACAACCCGCATGCAAATTGACTTTATTATACTTTGGAGCCGAGCATCCTTCAATAAAATGCAAACTCGCACCTTCTTCCACAATAATTAGTGTATGCTCAAACTGTCCCGATTCGGGCGAATTTAAACGAAAATACGACTGCAATGGAATATCGACTTTTACACCTTTTGGCACATAAACAAACGAGCCACCAGACCACACAGCGCCATGCAATGCCACAAATTTATGATCATAAACGGGTACGCATTTCATAAAATGATTTTTTACCAAATCTGGATATTCTCGGACAGCCGTTTCCATATCAGTATACACAACGCCTTGCTTAATCAATTCCTCTTTCATGCTGTGATATACAACTTCCGAATCGTATTGTGCCCCAACACCTGCTAGTGACGTTTTCTCTGCTTCTGGGATGCCGAGTTTGTCAAATGTATTTTTGATGTCATCTGGCACGTCTTCCCATGAATGATGCAGATTCGACTTTGGACGCACGTATGTTGCAATTTCACCCATATCTAATTCCGATAAATTAGGTCCCCATGTTGGAAGCTCCAATTCATTATAAACTTCTAATGCTTTTAGACGAAAATCTCGCATCCAATCAGGGTCGTTTTTTTGTTTCGAAATTTCTGCAATAATTTCAGGTGTTAAACCTTTTTGGATTTTGAAATCGTATTCATCTTTGTTTTTGAAATCGTAAATATTTTGGTTGATTTCGTCAATTTGCGTTTTTGCCATTTTTTTGTCTCCTTTAAATTTTCTAAAATCGAACTATTAAGGAATCCTTAATAGTTCAACTTTTGTTGCATTTTTCTATCTTACGGACAATTGATAACTTTTTCTATATTTTATATGGAGCATATCCATTTTCTTCAATTTCTTTTGCTAATTCCTGTGTTCCTGTTTTGACAATCTGTCCATTTACTAGAACATGTACAAAATCCACTTTCAAACTATGCAAAATTTTGGTATTGTGCGTGATGATTAAAACTGCATTTTGGTCGTTTTTGAACATTTCGATTCCTTTGGAAACAGTTTTGATAGCATCTACGTCAAGTCCTGAGTCGGTTTCGTCCAAAATGGCAAGTTTAGGATTTAGGACAAGCATTTGCAAAATCTCGTTTTTCTTTTTTTCTCCGCCAGAAAAACCAACATTTAGACTTCTTTCCATGTTTTTGGGATTCATATTTAAGCTCTCCATATCTTTTTTTAACTCATCCTTGAATTCAAATACTTTGACTGGCTTGCCTGTGATTTTATTTTTTGCATATTTTAGAAAATTGGTCACCGAAACACCCGGAATTTCTTCTGGTGATTGAAATGACATGAAAATTCCTTTTCTGGCAATTTCGTCTGTTTTTAAATTTGTGATATCTTCGTTTTCAAATAAGATATTTCCCTTTTGTTTGGCGTAAATTGGATGATTTAAAATGGCGTTTGCTGTCGTCGTTTTTCCAGAGCCGTTTGGTCCCATGATAACGTGGATTTCGCCCTTATTGATTTGCAAATGAATTCCTTTTAAAATTTCTTTGTCTCCTGCATTTACGTGTAAATCTTTGATTTGTAATAATGGTTCTTTCATGATTTCTTCCTTTCTGTTCATTTATTTTTTGTTGGTTCTGCGAATACAACATCGGCATTTTTCTTTGTTTATGTCGTAATCACAATCTAAATTGTTTAAATCTAAAACTTTGTGAATGTATTTGGCTAATTGATTTGTGGTTTGATCTGTGATGACGGATTTTATTTTTTCGGCTTCTTTTTGAGCATTTTCTGTTTCCAAATTCAGTACATCTTTTAAGAATAAATAGACGATGTCATAGGCTTCTAATATTTTTTTGGCTAGATTTTCTCCGTTTTGTGTAAGTTCAATGGTTCCATATGCTTGGTAGTTGAGTAGTTGGTTGTTTTTTAGGTTATGTACAGCTTTATTGACACTAGCTTTGGTACAATTCATTTTATCCGCAACATCTGTAATGCGTACACGTCCATTTTGTTTTTTTAGTACATACATTGTTTTTAAATATTCTTCCAAAGATTTTGAAATCATATACGTTTTTCTCCTTAATGTTAATCTTGGTTAACATTATATAATGATGTGGATTGTTTGTCAAGGTTAACAATTGATTTTTCTATAAAAAATACTTACGAAACCATACTGTTTCATAAGTATTTTTATTTTATATTCAAATTATAAAGGTCAAAATTGCATGAGCATCTAAATTATCATGAAACGTTTTGCCATTTATATGCAATGTAAATTCTTTATTAAAGTTATTTCGATTTAATAAAATTACAATAAGCGAATTGTCTACATTTTTAAAAGCTGTGACTTCAATATCGCTAGTAAATCTCGAAAAACCAATTTTCTTAGCACCGGGCTTGATATATTTGCTAAAATGACCAATATAATAATAAGTCAGATTTTTAATATAGCCTGTATTATTGGCATTTAACATAATTGGTGCATTGCAGTAATTCCTTTTGTGATTTGGTCCGCCTTTATGGTCTAATAAAATATTCCAGTCAATAAATCCATTGATACCAGCATTTAAGTCACCTAATATATCATGGGCATATATTTCTGCATTTTGTACTTCGTCTTGCTTTCGAAAATGAGAAAATCCTGTGCAACCTTCGGTGTGAATTAATAATTTATCTGGATAAGCCTTTGCGGTTAGTGCAATTTCTTCAAAATAGTCGCCAGAATACCAGTGCATTGCCATACCTGAAATTGATTTTGAGGCTGTTTTATAGATTTCATTTGCTCTGGAAAAAAGTCTTTCCTTGTTATGATCCCAAGATAAGATTTTTGTTTGAATTTGACTTTGCATAAATTTTGGATGTAAATAATTTTCTGCAAAATCAGCTTCTTCCTGTGGAGAAAATAAACAGGATTCCCATTTTTGTATAGCATTTGGTTCATTTTGTATGGTTATAAAATCGATTAAAATTTCTCTTTTTTGATATTCTAAAACATATTTTGTTAAATATTGGGCGTATAAGTCATAATATTCTTTTAGCAACTTTCCTCCTAAGATAAGACTTTGGTTATCTTTCATAAAAGCTGGTGGCGACCATGGACTGGCTAGCAACTTTAAACTTGGATTCTTTCGCAACGCATTCTTAATAAGTGGAATAATAAATTTTTCATCTCGGTCAATGGAAAATGTATGGATATCTTCTTTTTCTAAATAACTATAGGACGAAAGCGCAAAATCGCAGCTTCCTATGGGCAATCTGCAAAATGAATATTGTAAACCTTTATGCGAAAAATATTCTTCGAGAATTTGGTTTTGCATTAGTGGATTGATTCTATCAAAACAGTATCCTGAAGCTTCTGTTAAAGCTCCTCCAAAACCAAGTATCTCTTGAAATTGTGTATCTGGATAAATATTAATCAAACCTTTTTCTTGCTTTTCCAAATCTTTATTAAAACTTATCGTTGTTGTATTCCAAAATAAATTTCTTCTAAAATTTGTCTCTATTTTTAACATTTTAGATACCTCCTAAGAAAAATACCCATTTAATTTCTTAAATGGGTTTGTTTTTATTTATATAAATCTCTCGATAAAAATTCTCTTTTTACTTCTACTCCATTTTGATAATATACTTTATAAGCATGATAAATTGTATATACACCCGAAACTCCAATACATTGTGATTCTATGTTAGTATCATATTCTTCGTTCGTTTTTATACCACAAATTGTGGCAGTTGCAACTCCATTTTGCACACTCATTTCTACTTTTATTGGATATTCTCGATTGTTTTTAAATTGAAAGTCATATCTTCCCCATACTACGGTTGCGTCTTTTCCTCCACTTAAATAGGAGGTTAGTTTGGAATGATTATGTCTTTCTGTTATCTCTAAATTTGCTCCAATAACTGCATCATATAGAGTTGATGATATTTGGCAAATGCCACCTGCTAAACCATCTTCTACTTCACCATTAACAAAAATTGCCGCATTTTTGTATCCGCCTGCAATTGTCCTTTCTCCAACAACTTGATTAAATGAGAACGTTTCTCCTGGCATAATAACAGTACCATTGATTTTTTCTGAAGCAATCATAAGATTTATTGTACGGTTTGGGTTATTCACATAATTTGTACTAAATGTGGATAATATATCCGGAAAAATATTTAAGTCTTTGACAAAAATATTGGGATTTGTCAAATTCAAATCAATTGTGTATTGTTCTGTTTTCGGAACAATATCAATTTGGGTTTGTGCCTTTTGGATGTCAAAGTCTTTCCCTATCACTTGTTTATGTATGATTATTGGATTTTCAGTATAATAAGCATCTTGTGGTTCGGTATAAATAGCATCATGGATTTGGTGTAAATCGATTTCTTTTGGTAATGTTTCATCGGTTGGAATTTCAATCTCTTCTTCATATTTTCTGTTTTCTAGATTGGATACTATCTTCTTTTTTAATTCTTCACAATTTACTTCTACTCCGTTTTTTGCCTCGGTTGATAATTAATTTGTCATCTTCTATATAATAAGTATATTCTTCTACCTTATCTGGTAACTGATCTGCAATTTTTTTTATGTATTGTTCTAAAATATCATCTCTATAGTGTATGTTGCAATCTATATTAATGTTATTATTTATGATTTTGGCATAATCCCATAAATCTCTTACTACATTTTGCGTTCTACCTATCTCATATGCTTCATCTACAGCAGTTTTAACGTCAAATTTTAATTCTAACTGTTGTAAATTAATTACATAACAATTTTCTTTATAGGTCAGAATAATTTGCTCTGGCATGTGTGTATTCAGTTGAGTTTCTATATGATTTAAAGCATCTTCCCCGTGTTAGATCCGATACATTTATTCCATTTATATAAATTCCTTTTTGAATTAAGCCATTTTGCAAATGTGATACATAAAAAACACTTGTGGCTACAAGCGCCATTAGTGCAATATAGGCAATGGATAAGGTCCCAATTAGAGCTAAACTTAAGGTTTTAACAACCTTTTTAAATACCCTCCTATTACAAATTGTGGCAATTTGTAATTTCTTTTTTTCTACTACAACAAGACTTTTTTCTTGCTTTTTGATAGGAAGCAAACTCGTATTTTTCTTCTTTTTTATCTTCACTTTTTCTGACATATTTCAAGCATCCTTCTTTTTTAAGTTATTACAAATATTTTTCCATCTTTTGTTTCTTTTGAATTTTATCTTTCTTTACTATATGATTTACATGCTTGTATTTATGTGATTTTTTGTCTTTCCATTTTATATCATAAATGATAAGGAAAATCTATATATTTTTCTATTTATCTAAAAAAAGTCTTTATCATGCCTTCTCCATTTTCGCAAGTAATTTCTAAAATGCTACCATTTACAATTGGCATCTGTGGTGGAATATGACCAATGTCAGCATCTAGAATAATTGGTATTTGTAGATTTCCAATTGCATCTTTAATTGTGGTTTCAAAAGATATTTCATAATCTTCTCTAATATAACAAGGTCTACCAAAAATAATACCTTTACAATACTCAAAATAGCCAGCATTTTTCAATTGCCATAAGTGGCAAAACACTTGCGGTGTAGACATTTCATAGACATCAAAAAACCATACAATTCCATCTTCTTTGTATTTTTGGATGTACTCTTTTACTTTATCATATTTTGTTCCCATCAAATTTACGATTACATCAAAACATCCACCAATGCATCTTCCAGAAAATTTGACTTTATCTTCTCCATTTAGATTTTTCCAAGCAATCTTTTCCGTTAAATTGTAAGTTTCAAAAATCCCTCTTTCTTTATCTTTGGACTCATACTTTCCAAAACTTTTTTGTATAATCTCATTTCCTTCCATGATTTTAATGGAATTTGTTAAAGTTGGAAAAAGCTCTTTCATGCCATAATCTCTAATATTTTCTCCATAAATTGTAGCAATATCTAAATTGGTCGTAAAAACAAATCCTAAGTTTGTTATATCTGAAAATCCCTGCAACCATTTCGGTTTTGAATTTTTTAGATGGTCAAAATTCAGAAAATCTAACACCTCACAACAAAAGTCCCCACCCTTTGCACAAATAATACTAGAGACTTTTTTATTTTCCCAAACATCCATAAATTGCTTTGCACGTTCTTTAGCAGATGTACTTCTACCATTTTTATCTTTTCGAACATTGTCTGTTTCAAAAAATTCAAATCCCATATTTTTAATATTTTGAATTGCATTATTATATTCCATGATTTGTTCTTTTTTGTAAAAGCCCATGGATGGAGCAGTAATAGCAATACAGTCGCCCCTTTTAATAAACTCCGGATATTTCATATAAACCTCCTGTTTTTTCTATTATATCACGTTGTAAAAATTTAGCAAGAAAAAACTGTTTAAAAACCACAATTTGCGATCTTTAAACAGTTTGTTTTTAAAGGAAGTCTTTTAACTGCCTACTCCTTGAAGGATATCGTAATTTTTTCAAAGCCTTTGCTTCAATCTGTCGCACTCTTTCACGTGTAACACTAAATAGACGCCCAATTTCCTCCAATGTATATACTTTTCCATCTTCCAAGCCAAATCTTAAACATATAACTTTACTTTCCCTGGGATCAAGTGTATTTACCACTTCTACTAATTTCTCTTTCAACAGATTGCTAATAATTTGGGTTTCTGGTCCCAATGTTTGCTCATCAGCAATGAACTCACCCAGACAAGTATCCGTTTCTTGAGTTACTTGCTTATCTAATGAAAACATACTTTCTTGAATCATCAGCTTTCGTATTTCATCTCCCTCTTCTTTTATAATATTCATTTCAAAATCAATTTCTTCTGGAGTGGGTTCCCGTCCTAAAGTTTGAGATAAACCTTTAAATATCTTTTTATATTTGCTTATTTTTTCACAACTATGAACTGGTATCCTAATGGTTCTTCCGTTATCGTGTATTGATCTTTCAATGGATTGGCGAATCCAGTAAGTAGCATATGTGCTAAACCTTCTTCCTTTTTTGTAATCAAACTTTTCTACTGCTCTGATTAATCCAAGATTACCATCTTGAATTAAGTCTAAAAAAGGCAATCCTTTCCCCTTATACCCCTTGGCAATGCTTACTACCAGTCTTAAATTGGACTCGGTCAACTTCTGTCTTGCTTCCCAATCGCCTTGGCAAATTCTTTTTCCAAGTTCGATTTCCTGTTCCGCTGTCAAAAGGGGCTTTCTTGGAATTTGTTTAAGATATAGACTAACCAAATCATCTACTGAAACATCATCTGAAATTTGCTCTTCTTTTTCTTCAAGCTCTTTTAATCCTTCTTCAATTTGTTCCAATTCTTCATCTGTTGGTTCTTTTTCTAATCTTTCTTCCTCCCGTTCTTTTGGATTATTTCTTTGCTTTTCTCTCTTATTCATTTCCAACCTTCCTTTCTTCTAAACTACTGACTATACAGTTCTAGTTTTATTATATCATAGTTTCCATAATTAGTCAAATAAAAGTCATAAAAAAGACCTGCAACTATTGCAAGTCTCCAAAATTTAATTCATATAATCTTTCAATCTCTTACTTCTACTTGGATGTCTTAATTTTCTTAAAGCTTTTGCTTCGATTTGTCTAATTCTTTCACGTGTGACTTCAAATTCTCTACCAACTTCCTCTAAAGTGCGTGCTTTTCCATCTTCTAAACCAAATCTTAATTTTAAAACTTTTGCTTCACGTGGTGTTAACGTACTCATTACTTCTTCTAACTGCTCTTTTAATAAAGTATATGCTGCAGCATCGTGTGGAGCTGGTGAATCATCATCTTCTATAAAATCGCCTAGATGGCTGTCATCTTCTTCACCAATTGGTGTTTCTAGCGATACGGGGTCTTGTGCAATTTTTTGTATTTCCATAACTCTTTCAATAGAAATTTCCATTTCCCCAGCAATTTCTTCTGGAGTTGGTTCTCTTCCTAAAATTTGAAGCAGATGTCTTGATGTTC
>CANBLA010000001.1 GCA_947369305.1 uncultured Clostridia bacterium | reverse complement strand
ATTGTCATTAACATCTTTTAGACGTTTTGTACCTTCAAATGTCTCTTTTACCTTATCAAATAAATTAATTTTTAAATCATTTCCACTTTCCAAACCATTAATCCATCTTGGAAAACGAATATTGATTTTATCAATCATAAACTCATATAACAATTTAGAGAAAATTTCATTAATATCTTCTAAATTCAAATTCTCACAATTAATTGGCATAACTGGAGTTTGATATTTTTCCGCCATTTGGTTAGCTAAGTTTAAACTATAGCCATCACTTGGATTTTGACAATTCATTAAAATAATAAATGGTTTATTTAGTTCCTTTAATTCATTAATTACTCTTTCTTCTGGCTGTATATAATCTTCACGTGGAATGTCAGTAATACTTCCATCCGTTGTGATCACAATCCCCACAGTTGAATGTTCTACAATAACTTTTTTGGTGCCAAGCTCAGCAGCTGTCTCAAATGGCATTTCGGTATCAGACCATGGTGTTTTTACCATTCTTGGTGTATCATCTTCCAAATAGCCAAGCGCATTGTTAACCAAATAGCCAACGCAATCCACCAACCTTGTGCGCATTTTGACATTATCATTTAAATTAATTTCAATTGCTTCATTTGGAATAAATTTGGGTTCTGTGGTCATAATTGTTCTGCCACCAGCACTTTGTGGAAGCTCATCAATAGCTCTTTCTCTTTTGTAATCATTGTCAATGTTTGGCAAAACTAATAGTTCCATAAATTTCTTGATAAAAGTTGATTTTCCTGTTCTGACAGGACCCACCACACCAATATAAATATCCCCATCCGTTCTGTTTTTGATGTCTTCATATATTTCAAAGTTTTCCATAAATAAATACCCCCTGTACATCTTTCCTTAAATCGTATGCTAGGGGATCTGTTTTATGACTAAAATTTTTTAAAGATTGCGCAATCTTTATTTCTTTTACACTTTTTAAGCAATTACTAATTGACTTCTTAAGCCAATTATAGTAAAATATAGTAGATATTTGTTATTAGTTAGCCAAAAGGCTAACTCCTTGTGAATTAAAGGAGGGAAAACTATGTTTTTTAAAACAAAAACCGTGCGGGATGCCTTGGAAGGAACTGGATGGGACAGACTTGAGATGACAGATATAAGTTTCCACGAATTCTTGAAGAAATACGGAAACTATACCTGCAAATTCCCCGCAAAAATTAAGCGCAACATAACCTATTATGAATTGTACAAAAAATCATGTAGTGACTTACAATTCTATATTTTTCAAAATGGAAACACAGTTGATTTTAATTCCATGAATCCATTTGAGGATGCTTTATGTTTAGTTTATTCAAGGAATGACCATTACACTGTAGAGATTTTTATCTATTCGCAAGAACCTTTTACAGAAACTATTCTACTTAAGGATCTTACTCTGCTGAAAAACCTTTTTGATGATTTTAATATCCTTAACATGGATGGAAAGTATATCGAAAATAAAGATGCGTTGTATCAAAATAGCAGAGAAGGATATGTTGCTATATCAAAAAGAACTCTTGCTGGACCTTTTAGAGACGAATCCGAAGAAACATCTTTCCATATCGTAATGCGTTATTTGTGTCCAACTGCTCAGTGTATTCTGGCAAATCGGTAAAAACATTCAACAACAGTTTTTGGCGAAATGCCAAAAACTGTTTATTTTTCTTCCAAACCCATTATCTTATATTTTAATCCCGTATTTCGCTTTTTAATCTCATAATTATTAATCATAAACTCAATCAAATTTTTATTTCCTATTATAATAAGAAGTTTCTTTGCTCTCGTCATACCTGTATACAATAAATTTCGTGTTAGTAACATGCCCGAAGCCTGTGGAACGACCAAAATCACCACATCAAACTCACTTCCGTTGTGCTTTGTGAATGGTAATCGCATATGCATGTTCCAATTGATCCAGTTCAGAAAAGGCATACCAAGCAATTTTTCCATCATCAAATTCTACTTCGATATTTTTATTCGTATTATCAATTTTCGAAACAATCCCTAATTCCCCATTAAAAACACCACTTCCATGATGAACACCAAAATCTGTTTTGATATTCCTTTTCTCCCAATAAATATCATAATTATTTTTAATTTGCATCACACGGTCATTTTCGCGAAATTCAATATCACCATAAGTTTTGCTTGACTTTTCGTTCCTTTGAGGATTTAAAATATCTTGTAAATTTTTATTGAGCTCTTTAGTTCCAAGTTTTCCTTTTTTCGTTGGTGTTAAAATTTGAATATTTTCCATAAAATCATAATCACCATAATTTTTTAAACGACCATTACTAAGACTAATGATTTGCTCTAATATTTTGTCTTGGATTATTTCATTAATATAGAAAAAATCATCTTCTACATCCTCTTTATAATCATTCTTTCCAATAAAATTAATTCCTTGATTAACTGCATGTGAATTCACAATAATTTTACTTTTTGCAGCTTGTCTAAAAATCTCACTTAACGCTATAGTCGCAAAGTTCTCACTTTCAATTAAATCTTTCAAAATACTTCCCGGTCCAACTGCTGGAAGCTGATTGACATCCCCAACAAATACAATTTTTGTACCTAAATATACTGCTTTGACAATATAATTCATCAAAAAGACATCTACCATTGACATTTCATCAATTACAAGAACATCTGTATCAATTGGAGTAATTTCATTATCAATACTTCCTAATTTGTCATCTTCAATTTTACCAATTTCCAGTAATCTGTGAATTGTCTTTGCTTCTTCTCCCGTTGTTTCCGACATCCTTTTGGCAGCTCTACCCGTTGGTGCACATAAAACAATCTTCTTTTTATGATTTTTATAAATTTCAATTAAACATTTAATAATCGTTGTTTTTCCAGTTCCCGGACCTCCTGTAATAATGGAAATATTATGATCATTTACTTGTTTAATCGCTTCAAACTGCTTTTCTGACAACTTAATACCAATCTTTTTTTCTTCTCTCTTGATTTCCTTTTCAAAATTTTTAATAAATTTTACATTTTCACAATTCTTAAGAAGTTCTAATCTGTCACTAATATTTTTTTCTGCTTTATAAAATGGGTACAAATAAATCCAATCTTCTTCTCCCCTTTTTTCCATCACGATTTCTTGCGCCATATTTAAAGCAATCAAATTATTTTCAATATTTTCTCGACTCACTTCCAAAATTTGCTCTACATAAGAAAGCAAATTCTCTTCTATCACACAAGTATTTCCATTATAACTTGAAACCAAAAGTGCATATTTGATTCCACTTTTAATTCTGTCATCACAATCTTGTCGAATCCCAATTTGCATAGCAATTCTATCGATTTTGTTAAAATCCACACCGTAAGCAATATCTACTAAAATATAAGGATTTTCTTCAATTTTTTGAACCGCATCCCTTCCCAAAGTATCATAAACTTTTTTGGCGTTGTTAGCACCAATTCCAAAGTTTTCTAAGAAACTCACAATTTGCCAAACTTCCCATTTTTGATTGAATTCTTCACTTATTTCAATTGCTTTTTCTTTTGTAATTCCTTTAACTTCTGAAAGTCTTACTGGCTCTAATTTTAAAATATTTAATGTTTCATCTCCAAATTTGCTCATTATTTTTTTAGCCGTTGCGGGTCCAATGCCTTTTATAGCACCACTTGCTAAATACTTACCAAGTGCTTCTGTTGTTTGTGGCATAATTTTTTCAAATGTATCAATTTTAAATTGTTCGCCATATTCTTGATGAACCACCATTTTTCCATATAATTTTAAATAATCTCCTACTGCAATAAATGGCAAATAGCCAACGACTGTTACAAGTACGTTTTCGTTTGTCATAAAAACTGCAATAGAGTAATCATTACTCTCATTTTGATAAATAAAATCTTCTATTTGACCTTCTAATTCCATTATCACCTCGTACAAAAATATGTTTGCTTTAATTGTATCAAATTTATCTATACTTTGCAAGACTAATTTAAATAAAAAAGAACATCTTAAAACGATGCTCTCTTCTATCATTAAATTTATTTTCCAAATTTTATTTCTTGACACCAGAAATTTTTAAATCCTGTAAAATCAACATCTTGGCACCAAAAATCTTTTACTTCTTTAAAATTCACATCTTGACACCAAAAGTCTTTTACACCTGATAAATCAACTTCTTGATATAAAAAATCTCTTAACTCTGGAAACTCAATTTCTTGAAATAGGAAATTATGCACTTCCGTTAATACTTTCTCTTCTTTTGGTGTTAATTCCAATCGAAAGAAATTCTTTAACTTCACTAAAGTTCCATATTGTGTTGGCAGATTCGTTCCTATTGTGTTATCCTTTAAATTATATTCTTTCATGATTTTCCTCCTTAGTAAATTACAAATCTTATCTATTTGTACTATATACCATAATTTGCCATAAAGCAAGAGTTTTATTGGTTTTTTATATTAAGTTTTGATTACAACAATATTACACTTTCGTAACATTTTCGGCAATTAATTCATTCGTTGTTACTTTTTTGACAGCTACCTTGCTAATTTGATTTATTTTTTCCTGCCCAGATTTTATTTTCACAGGCAAATAATTAGCTGTATGACCTTTCCAAAATTCTCCCTCTTTTTCCTCCCATAAAACATCTATTTTCTTATCAACATACTGTGTATGGTAAAATATCTGATTTTCATCTGACAACGCAATCAACCTTTTACTTCTTTCATCTTTCCTTTCATTCGTCACTTGATTTTGCATTTCAGCAGCCTTAGTTCCACTACGAATTGAAAATTTAAAAACATGCATTTTATAAAATCTTATCTTTTTCAAAAACTCATACGTCTCTTCAAACTCTTCTTGTGTCTCCTCTGGAAAGCCAACAATAATATCTGTTGTCAAAATAACGTCATCATAAACACTTCTTAAATTTTGTACAATTTGTGCAAACTGATTCGTCGTATATCTTCGATTCATTCTTTTTAGTGTTTCATCACATCCACTCTGCAAAGATAAATGAAAATGATGACAAATTTTATGTAATTTTTGAAGTCTTCTTAAAAATTCGTTATTAATTAAAAGTGGTTCAATCGAACCCAAACGAATTCTTTCAATTCCTTCAATTTGGTTAATTTCCTCCAACAAATCAATCAATTGATACTTTTCTTTAAAATCCTTCCCATACGAAGCCACATGAATTCCCGTTATCACCACTTCTTTGATGCCATTTTGAGCAATGCCTTTAATCTCCTTTATGACACTCTCTGGCTTACGACTACGTACTCTTCCACGTGCATACGGAATTAAACAATAGGAGCAAAATCGATCGCATCCATCCTGTACTTTTATAACAGCTCTTATTTTCTCCGTATAAGTAACACTACCAAAATCTCCATATTCTCTATTTTCAAAAACATCCTCAATTTTATCTTGATAACCAGTTTTTATATATTGTTCCACATAGTTTACAATCTCTTTTTTCTCATTTGTTCCCAAACATAAATCGATTTCAGACATTTTCTCAATTTGCTTTTTGGCAACTTGTACATAACATCCAACCGCAACAATCGTTGCTTTTGAATTGATTTCCTTAGCTCTTCTTAAAATTTGTCTTGATTTTCGATCCGAAATATTCGTAACAGTGCATGTATTAACTATATAAATATCTGCTTTCTCATGAAATCCCACAATTTCATAGCCTTGCTCAATAAACTTTTGAATCATTCCATTTGTTTCATATTGGTTGACTTTGCAACCGAAGGGTATAAAATGCTACTTTTTTCATTTTTTTATCCTTTCATGGGTTATAGGAAAAGCACGGTGCCCCGTGCCCCTATGTTTATTAATTTTTATCCTCTTCGTGACCTGTCCAAATTATCTAAATTATCTAATGCCTTTCCAGTTCCAATGGCAACACATGAAATTGAATCTTCTGCAATCATAACATTAATTCCTGTCTTTTCTTGAATTAATTTATCTAATCCATCAATCAAACAGCCTCCACCAGTCATATAAATTCCTTTGTCACTAATATCCGATGCAAGCTCTGGTGGCGTTTTTTCTAAAACATTGTGAACCGCATCTACAATTAACATCGATGGTTCTTCTAAAGCTTCTAACATTTCGCTTGAATACACAGTTATAGTACGTGGCAAACCAGTTAGTAAATCACGTCCTCGCACGTCCATTTCCATATCTTGAAACTTTGGATATACACATCCAATATTCAACTTTAATTCTTCTGCAGTCCTTTCACCAATCATTACATTATGTTTTTTCTTAATATATTTTACAATTGCTTCATCAAACTTATCTCCTGCAATTTTAATCGATGTACTAACAACTGCTCCACCTAATGAAATTACTGCAATATCTGTGGTTCCACCACCAATATCAACAATCATATTGCCAGACGGTTTGGAAATATCCAAACCTGCTCCAATCGCAGCCGCAATTGGTTCTTCTATTAAATAAACACGCCTTGCCCCAGCATTCGAAGCAGCATCAATGACTGCTTTTTTCTCCACTTCCGTTACTTGTGACGGAATACAAATCATAATTCTAGGCGCAAAAAGAAAACGTCCACCTATTTTGCCAATAAAATATTTTAACATTTTTTCTGTGACGGTATAATCAGAAATAACACCATCACGTAGTGGTCTTGTCGCAATAATATTTCCCGGTGTTCTTCCAAGCATTCGTCTTGCTTCATGTCCAACAGCTAGAACCTCACCTGTTACATTATTGACCGCAACAACTGACGGCTCTCGTAAAACGATTCCTTTTCCTTTTACATATGCAATTACAGTCGCTGTCCCTAAATCAATTCCAATATCTTGTCCAAACATCAAACTTATCTTCCCTTCTTAACTTATCAATATCTATATTTTTAACAATCTGTTTTATTTTGTTACAGTTATATTACAATTATATTACATTTTCACAAAAATTTCAAGTGTTTTTTTAATTTTAATCCATATATTGTAATTTTTTTTTATCTATGTTATAATTTTAACAGAAATTTTAAAATTTAGGAGAAAAATATGGACAAAATTTCAATTATTGTACCTTGCTATAATGAAGAAAAATCTTTACCATTATTTTATGAAGAATTAAATAAAAATATGAAACAATTTCAAGATGTAATCTTTGAGTTTCTCTTTATTAACGATGGCTCAACAGATAATACTCTAACCTATTTAAAAGAGTTATCTCACCAAGATGAGCGTGTTAACTATTTATCTTTTTCACGCAATTTTGGAAAAGAATCTGCTATTTTTGCTGGACTTGAATATGCCAGCGGTGACTTTGTAACCATTATGGATGCTGATTTGCAAGACCCACCTTCCCTTCTTTTGGAAATGTATAAATCTGCAAAAGAAGAGAACTTTGATGCGATTCGGAACACGTCGTATTAATCGTAAAGGTGAGCCAATTATTCGTAGTTTTTTTGCAAGACTTTTTTATAAAATCATTAATCGTATGTCCAAAATTGAAATGGTGGATGGCGCACGCGACTATATTTTTATGAAAAGAATCGTTGTTGATAGCATTTTGTCATTAAAAGAATACAATCGTTATTCCAAAGGGCTGTTTAGTTTTGTTGGCTTTCACGTCAAATGGATTGAATACGAGAACGTAAAACGAGTTGCTGGACAAACAAAATGGTCTTTTTGGAAATTACTTTCTTATGCACTAGAAGGAATTACTGCTTTTTCTACAACACCACTCATTTTTTCTTCTTTGCTTGGATTACTTTTTTGCCTAGTTTCCTTTATCTTTATTATGATTATTATCGTAAAAACTCTACTTCTTGGTGATCCGACAAGCGGTTGGCCATCGCTCGTATGCATTATTTTTATGGTAAGTGGAATTCAGCTATTTTCACTAGGAATTATCGGACAATATTTATCAAAAACATATTTAGAAGTTAAAAAAAGGCCAATTTATATTGTGCGTGAAACAAATCTAAAAAAATAAAAAATAGCCTATCTTTTATTTTATTAAAAGAAGGCTATTTTTTATTTGGTCTTTTTTATCAAAAAACTCCTTGCAAAATATTACAAAATACGATATAATTCTACTATATTTAAAAGGAGGATTTAATTTATGGAAAACCTTGATGTTGCCATCATTATGGGAAGCGATTCTGATTTACCAATCATGAAAGACGCCATGAAATTTTTAAGCGAAATGGGAATTACCTATGAAGTAAAAATTCTATCGGTTCATAGAACCCCTGAAAAAGCAATTGAATATGCGGAAAATTTAAAAAAACGTAATGTCAAAGTCATCATTGGAGGAGCTGGCGGAGCAGCTCATTTACCTGGTGTAATTGCAGCATTAGTTCCTGTTCCCGTTATCGGTGTGCCAATTCACACCAAAACATTAAACGGTGTAGATTCCCTTTATTCAATCGTTCAAATGCCCTCTGGCATTCCTGTTGCAACCGTTGCCATCAATGGAGCCAAAAATGCCGCCATTTTAGCCACCACAATTTTAGGAACTTCTGATGAAACCATAAAGCAAAAAATCATCGACTACAAAGCCTCTTTAAAAGACGCTGTTTTAGCCAAAGATGAAAAATTGCAAGCACACGGATATGAAGAATACATGAAAAACATGTAAATATTATGTAAATTTTTGAAAGGAAATAAAACCATGATTCAAAAACGAAACAGCGGAAAAGTCCGCGAAATTTATGAAATTGATGGAGATAAGCTATTATTAGTCGTATCCGACAGAATCTCAGCTTTTGACTACATTCTACCATCTCCCATTCCCAACAAAGGAAAAATCCTAAACCAAATTTCCAAATTTTGGTTCGATTTTGTACAAGATATCGTACCAAACCACATTATTTCAACCGATAGCAAAGACTTTCCAGAAGAATTCCAAAAACCAGAATTCGAAGGTCGTTCCATGCTTGTCAAAAAGCTAAAAATGCTTCCTGTTGAATGCATTGTAAGAGGCTATATTACAGGCTCTGGCTGGAAAAGTTATCAAGAAAACGGAACCGTTTGTGGTATTACATTGCCACAAGGTCTTCAAGAAGCAGAAAAATTGCCAGAAGCCATTTTTACCCCATCTACAAAAGCCGAAATTGGTGAACATGATGAAAATATTTCGTTTGAAAAAGTAGTTGAAATATTAGGTTTGGAATTAGCAAGCAAACTTCGTGACAAAACATTAGAAATTTACTCAAAATGTGCTGAATATGCCAAAAGTAAAGGTGTTATCATTGCCGATACCAAATTTGAATTTGGTTTAGACGAAAACGGCGAACTTGTCCTAGCTGACGAAGTTCTAACTCCTGATTCAAGTAGATTTTGGCCTGCTGATGATTATGAAGTTGGTCGTTCCCAAAAAAGTTTTGATAAACAATACTTACGTGATTGGATTAAATCAAGTGGCTACAATCCAGAAAGCAACTCACCAATTCCAGAGAATGTTATTCAAACAACTGCCAACAAATATGCCGAAGCATTTGCCTTAATTACTGGTCAAAAATTTGAAGGATAAAAGGAGAAAATCATGTATCATTTAGTTGTTTTTGCCTCTGGTGGTGGAACTACACTACAATCTATCATCGATTGTATAAAAAAGAAAGAATTGGATTGCGAAATTTCTTTAGTTATTTCCAATTCACCAGACGCATATGCTTTAGAACGTGCAAAAAAAGCTGGCATTGAAACCTATGTTATCCAAAATAAAACAGCTGAAAATATCGATTTGGAATTAGAAAATGTATTAAACCATTATGAAATTGATTTAATTGTTTTGGCTGGCTATTTAAAGAAAATCGGTTCAAACTTGGTAGACAAATATACCATTATCAATACGCATCCTTCTCTCATTCCCAAATTTTGTGGAAAAGGCATGTATGGCATGAAAGTGCATCAGGCAGTAGTAGAAGCTGGCGAAAAAATAAGTGGCGCAACCGTTCATTATGTGAACAATCATTATGACGAAGGAAACATTATTTCCCAAACCAAAATTGATGTTTTACCTACCGATACTGCTGATGATGTGGCAGAAAAAGTGAAAGCTGTAGAAAAAATTCAGCTCATTGAAGTAATTCGAGATTTGAGTAAAAAATAAGTTTAAAAGAATGAGTTGTTAGCTCATTCTTTTTCATCTTCTATAAACACATTCTATAAATTTTTTCAATATCTTCTTGATATAGTGATTTGAAACCCTTTATCACATCTCCCCTGCAAGCTTTCCCAGCCATAACTTCAAACTTCGAATCATCAATTCCTATTTCTGATAAAGTTTTATTTAATTTTAGTTGATTAAATAAGAAATCTGATAACATTTCAATTGTCTTTTTCGCAACTTCCATTAGAGAAAGATTTTTGTCAATATCAAAAACATTCGTGCCAAATTGATAGAATTTTGCAACTGTCGTTTCATCTAATGCATATTCCATCCAACGTGGTGTCAAAATTGCTAAACCCAAGCCATGCGTAATATCGTAATATGCTGACAATTGATGTTCCATGGCATGACAACTCCACTCCTGCGTTTTTCCACATCTTACAAATCCGTTTAATGCCCATGATGACGCCCACATTAAATTGGCTCGTGCTTCATAATTTTCTGGCTCTTTTAACGCAATCGGTGTATATTTTATAACCGTTTTCATCATACCTTCCATAAAAGTGTCTAGCATATACATCTCTTCGTCGATATTAAAATAAATTTCCATCAGGTGTGATAAAATATCAGCTGAACCGCACGCTGTTTGATAGGCGTTTACTGTATACGTATTCGTTGGGTCTAGGAATGACACTTTGGGGCGCATGATTGGATTTTGCAATCCTTTTTTATCATTGGTTTCTATATTGCTGATAACACTACCAAAATTCATTTCTGAGCCAGTTGCAGATAATGTTAGAATTGTTACAATCGGCAAACAATTGGTAATTGGTGCTTTTTTGGTTACTAAATCCCAACAATCTCCATCATAATAAGTTGCTACACCAATTACTTTTGTAGCATCAATCGTTGAGCCACCACCAACAGCTAGCAAGACATCTATTTTTTCTTTCTTGCAAATTTCAGCAGCCGCATTTATAGAAGTGTGTCTTGGATTTGGCTCAATCCCGCCAAATTCAAACAACTCTAAGCCAACTTTTTTAATTTCTTCAACTACTTTATCATACAACCCAATTTTCTTAATAGATCCTCCACCGTACGTTAATAGTACACGATTTCCATACTTTTTAAGTTCCTCACCTAAGTGAGATAATTGATTTTCCCCAAAATACACTTTTGTAGGAATTTCATAAATAAAATCATTCATAATTATTTCTCCTTAATTTCTCATTCAATTTTCGATAAATCTTCTCACACATCCACTTTTCACTCGACACTTTTTCAACGTCTTCTAACTCCACCCACTTGACACCACTATTTTCATCTTCTTTCATTTTCAAAGTTTCATTTTCATCTACTTCTAAAAGATATGTCACATTCAAATGCACGTGAGACGACACATAGTTTCCTTTTTTCACATGTCCATCTACCGTCAAAATTTCTAATGAAAAAATAGCTGGATTAAGCACTTTTACATTTTGTACTCCAGTTTCTTCCTTCAACTCTCGAATTGCTACCTGCAATAAATCACTTTCGCCATCGGCATGTCCTCCCGTCCATGCCCAAGAATCATAAATATTATGATAGATCATAAGCACTTTCGTCTTTTTTGGGTTGACTGCCCAGCAAGACGCTGTAAAATGACCAAATTCATTTTTTCTTGTTAAAACATCTTCAAATGTATTCAAGTATGTTAGCATAGTTTGTTGATCTTTTACTTCTTGGTCGTTGTATGGTTTGTAATTTTGGATTTGTTCTTTTAGATTCATTTTTTGCTCCTTATTTAAATTTTGACTAAATCGAACTATTAAGGATTCCTTAATAGTTCAAATTTTCCTTTATTTATAAATATGGCACAATATCTTCGAATGTATCAAATCCACTTTCAGAGTTGATATGACCTGCATTTGGTATTAGAATTTTTTCTGTCGCAATCGTGTCTGCAAATTCTTTTTCTGCTTCAAGTTTGACATATGGGTCATTGTCAGAATAAAAGCAAATAATTTTATTAGCATATTGTTTGACATCTGCTAAATTGTCAAAATACATGGATCTATTAACATTGTCATATTCTTCATTAATTCCTAAATAATTGTTAAAACCACAAACACAAATTAACTTTTTGATCTTTACTTTGTTTTCTGTTAAAAACTTGGCAATAAATACTGGCGCAATACTGTGCCCTATTATCGTTGTATTTTCATGAATAAAGCCTAAGTCCAAATAATATTTCAATAACTTACTCCAATTTTCATAATTTTGATGTCCAACTCCAATTGGAAAATCTGGCACATATACTTGTTTGCCTTCATTTTCAATAAATTCATGTAGCCACGGAATCCAATTTGAATATGGGCTACTAAATGAACCGTGAATCATAAAATAATTTTCCATAAAAAACTCCTTTCAATATATCTTCTATCTTTCAATATTATCTAAAAAACATTTCTGTATTTCCCTGATGGACTTCTTCCATTGATTCAAACTCTTGAAACGCTTCTGAAAGTTCTCTTACTCTGTTGCTTTTATAAGCAAATTGTAGAAATTCACTCATTTTTTTATTTTGCATAAATTTATCTCCTTTCTTTTCTAATCTTCCATTAATTTATGTTGTTCAGGATACCACGCAGGCGTACAAGGCATAACAATGGTACATCTAGCATCCCAATAATAAATTTCTCCTTTGTCAATTAAAATAACATCTCCTTTTGCAAACTCAATGACTTCCTCTTTTTTATTCAGCGTTCCTTCTCCTTCTACCACATAAATTAATTCCTTACATTTCTCATTCACACAATAGCCACTATCTGGATATCTTCCTGTAATAACCGCTGTTGCGCAATTAATATCCTGATCATTTAATGGATATTCTAAAACTTCACATTTATCACTATTTGAAAATTTTTCAGCTTGTTTCAATTTTACTAATTTCATATTTTCCGTCCCTTCTATTTTTTTAATTTCTTCTAAAACCAACAATTAAGAGACCCTTAATCGTTCATTATTCTCTCCAAAACTTCCGCCACACCATTCTCTTCATTCGAACTAGTTACCATATCCGCAATTTGCTTTATTTCATCTGACGCATTTCGCATGGCGACACCAAGTCCAGCCATTTTTATCATAGAAATATCGTTGACTTTGTCTCCGATGGCAACTGTTTCTTTTCTCTCTATTTTCAAAAATTTACACAATTTAAGCATCGCATTTCCTTTGGAAACATCCGTATTCGTAATATGTATAGCATGCATTATTTTGCCATTTACTTCCCAAATAAATTGGTTGATTACTTTAATCGTTGTAATTTCTTCTATATATTTTCTAAGATTTTCTATTTTTTCTAAGCACTCATCACACACAGCAATTTGAATCACCTTATTGTTTCTCAAAAAATCATCTATATTTTCTGTGAATTCAATTTCATAACTTTCCAAATATTCTGGCTTATTGACAACTCTGGCTAAACCAAAATCCAATTTTATGACCATACTTTCTTTCTGCGCCATTTCATATAATTTTTTACAAATTTCAGCCTCCATCACAGATTGATACAAAGCTTCCTTTTTCTCACAATCATAAATATCAGCACCATTGCTGTTAATCATATAGCGACTTGAAAATTCCTGAAACTTTATCGCAGACATGCGTGACCTACCAGAAATGAGAAAAATGGAAATTCCCTGTTTTTTTGCTTGTTCGATGGCAAATATTGTTCTAGGTGTAACGTTTCCATCGCTATTTAACAAAGTTTTATCGATATCAATAAATACTGCTTGATACATTTATCTCAAAATCTCCCCTGCCAATTCTTCCAATTTTCCACGCGATTCTTCGTTTAGTCGCGAACGAATGGTTACTTGTGTGTCACAGATTTTTACATCTTTCATCGTTTCCAAAATATCTCTCATACATCTGCCAGCCGTTGGCGCCCACGTTCCATTTTCGACAATTCCGATTTTGCGATTTTGATAATTTTTCCCAGATAAATGATGCAAAAATTGCTCCATTGGTGGAAATACACCAAAATTATAACTCGAAGCTGCTACAATCATTTTATCATAACGAAAAGCATCTTCAATTGCTTCTGCCATGTCGTCTCGCGCTAAATCGGTTAGTGATACTTTTTTGGCTCCTTTTGTTTCTAGCATTTGCGCAAGTTCTCTTACCGCATCTGCCGTATTGCCATGAATCGAGGCATACGCAATCAAAATGCCATCGTCTTCTGGCTGGTAACTGCTCCAAATGTTGTATTTTTCAATATAATGTCCTAAATTTTCTTTCAAGATTGGTCCATGCAATGGACAAATCATTTTGACATCCAATGTGGCTAATTTTTTTAGCAAAGCTTGTACTTGCAAACCATATTTTCCCACAATGTTGAAATAATATCTTCGCGCTTCGCAGTCCCAATCTTCTTCGGTATCTAAGCTTCCGAATTTGCCAAAACCGTCGGCTGAAAAGACAATTTTCTCCGTTTTTTCATACGTTACCATAACTTCTGGCCAATGCACCATTGGTGCCATAAAAAATTGCAATGTATGTGTTCCAATACTTATTTCATCGCCTTCTTTTACAATAATTTTTCTGGTTTCTAAATCTGGAATATCAAAAAATTGTGGTAAAAAGGCAAATGTTTTTTCGTTTCCAATTAATTTCATTTCTGGATATTTTCGGGATAGAAGTTCAATATTGTAGGCATGGTCTGGCTCTAAATGCGAAATGACTAAATAATGTGTTTTTTCTCCTGCTAAAGCTTTTTCTAAATTGGCTAGCCATTTTTCTGTTTTTCGTTTATCAATCGTATCCATGACAACATTTTTTTCGTCTTTTATTAAATAGGAATTATAGGAAATTCCGTTTGGTACGATGTATTGGCTTTCGAATAAATCAATTTCTTTATCATCTGCTCCAATATAAATGATATCTTTTGAGATGGTTGTGTCTTTCATGGTTTTCCTCCTTGTATTTTTGTTTATTTTATAATAATTTTGCAGAGTTTTCAAGATATTTTAAAAAATAATTAATCAAAATGCCACCTAGCAAATTAAGATGGCATTCTGATTTATATTCTGTTTTACATAAGGCACGATTGTTCCATTATTCTGCTACTTTTTCGAACATGTCTTTGCCAACACCACATAATGGGCATTTCCAATCAGCTGGCAATTCTTCGAATTTTACGCCTTCTTTTGCTTCATCATAAATATAACCGCAAATAGTACATTTGTATTTCATGGTTTTTCCTCCTTTAATTATTTTGTATATTTTATAATATGATGAAATGATTTTCAAGTATTTTGTTGAAATTCATAAAAAATACTTCCTTCTAGTTTCCATAAAACTTCAGCTATGTCTTGATTCTTTTTCTTTATTTCCAATCCCCCTTTATTATTTGGATTATCCAAAAATGCTAACCACTACAATAACTTTTTCTATAGCAATCTTAAAAAAATCAATTCATTACAATTAATAGGAGTAAAAACAAGGATACGAAAATACTCCCAAGAATTCCCAAAACATTCAAAATTCGATTGGTTTTGCTCTGCGTTCCTAATATTTTATTCAAAATTTCATAGCTTCCTAAACCTACTATCCCGCCTAATGTATTGGTTATTAAATCGGTAATATCAGTTGCACCAATGGCAAATATATATTGGAGAATTTCAAAGATCAAACTAAGCCCTGCTATGAATCCAATTTTTTTATGCCATTTCCAATCTTTTTTTAACATATTGAGATAAAGTCCTAATGGAATAAAGATAATCACATTACCAATGATTTCGTCAAAATCAATTTTTCCATTGATGATCACAGATTCGCCAAATGGTACTAAATTAATATTTCGTATTCCCTGCAAATTTTCGAAAGAAAACTGCATTTTAAATACTATGATCCATATTAAAACCAGCAAATAAATCATTGCTAATACACTTGTTAACTTACGCTCTTTTTCCATTTTCTTTTCTCCTTTTACTTTTGTTCTATATTTTGTAATATTCCTTTTGCAATTGCTTGAGCATATTCTTCCAAATTTTCATCTAATAATTGATTATCCTTACTATTACTAATAAAACCTAATTCGACTAGACAACTTGGCATTTTTGTATTTTTGTTTACATAATAATCATTCCCATTGTTTTCACTTGTGCCAGATTTGATGCCACGATTGCTCTGTATCCCTACTTTTTCTAATTCATTTAAAATATCACTCGCCAATTTTTCAGAAAACTCATCTGTTTCATTGCTCAACCAGACTTCTACGCCATTACCATTTTTACCACTATTTCGGTGAATAGAAACAAATCGCTCTACTTTCCTAAAATTCGCAATTTGACAACGTTTTTCCAGACTAATAAAAGTATCGTCTTTTCTGGTTAAAATTACTTTGATATCGCGTTTTTCTAGTTCGTTTTTGACAGCTAAAACAACATCCAAATTATCGTCTTTTTCATAACGTTTACCATTGCTAGCCACAGAGCCGTACGTCTGTTCCGCCGTGCCCTGCATCTAAACAAATGGTTATTTTTTGATTTTGCTTCCAGATAAAAAATCCCAAAATCAGCAATGCGAAAATCAAAATTATAAATTTTACTTTAATTTTTCTATGTTTTTTTCTCATTTTTTCTTCCTACATTTATATGGTATCAAATATCAATTCTACTTTGAATAAATCGCCATCGACTTTTATGTCAAATTTGCCTTTTTGAAGTTCTGCTAAACTCTTGGAAATAGAAATTCCAAGTCCGCTTCCTTCTGTTGTTCTTGATTTGTCGCCTCTGACAAATCGTCTCATTAATTCCTCTTCTGAAATATTTAAAACTTCTTTTGAAATATTTTTTATCGCAATATATACTTTTTTATCTTTTGGTAAAACATCAATATAGACTCTCGAATTTTCCATACTGTATTTTGAAACATTGCTAAAAATGTTCTCAATAATGCGGTACATGTAGCGATTATCCGCCTGAATACAGATTTCTTCTTCTGGAATATTGGCTATTATTTCTAAGTTTTTCGCTTTGAATTTATCCTCAAATTCACCAGTTGACTGTTTCATGAGTTCTGAGACATTAATTTTTTCTATGTTTAATTTTACATTTCCTGACGATGCTTTGGATGCTTCTAACAAGTCTTCTGTTAGTTTCTTTAGACGTTGTGATTTATTGTCCAACACTTCCATATATTCTTTCGCTTTTTCATTTTCGATTTCTTCTTTTTTTAGCAAATCGACATAATTGATAATGGATGTTAATGGTGTTTTGATATCGTGTGAAACATTGGTGATCAACTCTGTTTTTAGTCGTTCACTTTTGATGCCTTCTTGAATCGCATTTTCAAAGCCGTTGGAAATGTCGTTAATATATTTGACTGTATCTTGAAATTCTTCTGTAAATTCTGTCTGGTTTAGTTTTGCGGTATTATTTCCTTCGTACATGCCTTTTAAATGGGCTTCTATTTTGGTAAAATCTCGGATTCTTTGGGCAATTTTATAAAAGATAAATATGGCTAAACCAATGTCCAACAATAACCCAAAACCTCGAAAAATCCCAATTAAAATAATAGCAACTAATATATAACCAAGGATTACCAATAGTAATTTTTTCACAAGGCCAGCTGATTTTGTTAGTTCATTCCAAATAGCTTTTATTTTATTAATTGTCTTTTTGACAATTCTCCAAATCCATCTGCAACATCGATAAGTTAGTGTATTTTTTAAAATTGTTTTGGCTTTTATTCTTTTGATTGTGGTATCAAAAATCACAGCACAGATTATATAGCCAATGATATAAATCGTAAATAACATACTAATAAACAAATTCAAATTCTCAGAAATTGCCACAACTTCTTGTATAAATGCAAAGCAAAGTGCCATCATTCCTATGCCAATCCAAAAGATTATGCCAACGAATTCATATGGAATTTTGTCTAAATCATTTAAGTCAATTCCTTCTTTGCCTTTGGTATGACCGATACTAAGGATTAAATATAAAGTAATGAGTAATAAAAAGCTTAAACCAACTGGCAAAATGATATAAATATTTTCTCCATATTCTTTGTAATTACCTAAAAATTGACGGATTAATAATTCATCAGAATTCTTTTTTAATTGCTCTTTGTAGGAAGTATACATATTAAAATCTTGGATATTAGATGTAATGTATTGATGTTTTGGCTGTTCTACTGTTCCTTGAACAAATTCTTGTGGCAAATACTCTGTTTCTGAAGTTTCTGTTATTTGTGCTTCTTCTACAATTTCCTGCTCTTCTACTGTGTAATAGGTATGTTCAAAATAATTAAAATATTTGATTCCTTTGTTGGTAATTACATCTGAATCGGCTTGAATATTTCCTGCTAAAATATTGGATTTTTTGGCATTTTCATTTTGGGAAATGAAATTTTTGATTTTCTCGATCGTATTGGTTTCGGCTGTTAGTTCAACATTGGTAATAGCTTTGTCTTTGTATTGAATTAAAACGAAAAAGTCTTCAATACCAATATCATAATTTGCGTAATTTTCTCCTATGTAAGCAATTTGAATTGGACCATCATAATAAATAGGATAATCCTCGTTTTTGTAAATGAGACGACCTGAAAAAATAGATAAGGTATCAAAATACCTTGAAACAAAACGGTCTGTTGAAAAATACTCTTTTTCATTGGTATAGATGCTTTCATTATTTTGGACATAGTTGGATAAAAATGATACTAGCATGATTGCTATGATGATTGGTATCAAGATATAACTGATTATTTTTATAATTTTGCTTTCTTTCATGGTTTTCCTCCTTTTATATTTTTTCAATTTTATAACCAACTCCCCAAATAACCTTTAAATATTTTGGGTCTTTGGGATTGATTTCGATCTTTTCACGAATGTGACGAATATGTACAGCAATAATATTTTCTGCACCATAAGCTTCTTCTTCCCAAACATTTTGGTAAATTTGCTCAATGGAATACACCTTCCCTTTATTCTGCATTAGGAATTTTAAAATGTTGTATTCGGTTGGTGTTAATTTTATTTCATTATCATCAACTGTCACTTTTTTTAAGTTATCGTCTAGGATTAAATCTCCTGTTTGGTAAAGATTTTCTTGTTCTTCTTGTTGAATCATACCAAGTTTTGTGTATCTTCGAATGTTTGAATTAACACGTGCAATTAATTCATGAGGATTAAATGGTTTAGTAACATAATCATCCGCCCCTAAATTTAATCCACTGATTTTATCTTCATCTTCTGATTTGGCAGAAAGCATAATAACTGGTAAACACTGCGTTTCTCTAATTTTTCTCAAGGCTTGTATACCATCCATATTGGGCATCATAATATCAAGAATGATAAGATGCACGGTATTTTGTTTTAAAATTTGTAAACATTGTTTTCCATCGTATGCTTTTAGAATATTGTAACCTTCTTTGCTAAGATAAATCTCAATTGCTGCAGCAATTTCCTTGTCATCATCACAAACTAAAATATTGTACATTTTCTTTCTCCCTTTATCATAACTTATTTTTATTATACCATAAAATTTATTAAGAAAAAATAGAGAAATTATTAAGATTTTATGAAGTTAAGATTTCCCATAAATTTTAATGTATAACAATATTTTTCATATTGACAATTTTACATAAATTTGATATGATATTTCTACTATTTTAGTAGTTTAGAATTGGTAATTGATAACTTTTTAACTTTAAGGAGGGAAAATCATGCTAAAAAAAGAAAAAAATGTTTTTGAACTTGTCATTCAGGTTCTAAAAAACAATCAGATTCCATTTTCGGATTCGTTATTTTCAGAAATTTATGAAAGATTTCATACATATTCATCTCGGTCAAGCCCAAAAATAATCAACTATTCACAACTTTGTCAGCTTCGAGAAAAAGACGTGAATAATTGGATTACAATTATTCAAAGAGATAAAATCATAACTCATCATGATTCTATTGATGCCTGCTGGCACATGAATCCTTTTGAAGATGCCATTGTTGTGGTGAAAAAAACTTATGTTGTAGGCTTTTTGTATGAAAAAATCAACGTTTTTATTTACAAACAATCTGCTTTTTCAGATGTCATCTTTTTACCCAATATTGAGGCTTTAAAACCTAATTTTACTTTATTTAACGTCTACGCAAAAAGTGGAACTCTTATTACAACCCCAGAAGTTTTAAGCAGATACAATGAAATTGTTTGTATTTCAAAACAAGAACTTCGTCCAGCAAAAACTTCAAAAAGATTACCAACTCTCATTGTGATGCGTTATGCCCCTTTTTATGAATAGTCGTTTTGAAGGATAATTTCTTATACGATAAAGTTGCTTGTGAGGAATCTCACAAGCAACTTTTATAATTTTTCATTCTATTCTCCAAATCAGATGGTTTTAACTGCTCCACTTATTTTTCTAAAAGATAACCTTCCACGTCTAAAAAGTTAAGTTTTTTAGTAGTTTTATAATAACTAAGAGACAATCTCGAAATATACAAATCTTCTGTTTCGCTAATTTTAATGATATTGTTGCTCTCAAAATCTGTCTCCAAATCTACTTCCTTGTTTTGATTTTTGAGTATGATTTCATTTATTTTGTCATTTAAGTCAATTTCTCGTTTGTTATCTTTAACGTTTATTACAAGCCTTCCATCCTTTTCATTTTCGCCTTCTACATAGGTTATTTGAGAATAACTTTCAATATTCAAATCCAATTCACAATTTAGATAAAGGTATTCTGGATAGTCATAATTTTTTCTGTCTACATTTAAATATTCTTCAATTTTATCTTTATTTTCATCTGATAAATATTCTGGAATCCACTTTTTTCCATTTGTTTCATATTTTAAATATTCATATGCACTTTTCACATGATCTTTATCTTCTGTCGATAATTGTTCAAAGTCTGTATTTTCTGGTATTGTTTTTTCTAGTATTCTCTTTTGGCTCCAGTTCGATACATTTTCATAATGAAATGGTGTAACGAAACTGATTATTATTAAAATGGAAGCATAGATGAAAATTTGCAAAATTTTTCCACTTTCTTTATAAAAACTAAGAACTAAAGCAATTACTTGAAAAACGATGAATACACATGATATATAACGCATTGGTGTAATACCAAATTCATGAATTCTCGTTCCAATTGAATAGATTTCTAGCAAAATAAATGGTGTATACAAATACGGCAATATTTTCGTGATTTTTGCAATGATTTTTTTCTCTTTCGCATAGTTACTTGCCATGTTCCAAACAGGAAAAGCCACAATAAAAATAGCTGCTAAAATACGATAAATCGTATTTTGTGGCATATCTCTTAGGAGAATAATTTTTGCAATGTATAAATAAATAATTGCCATAGAAATTGTGACAAGTGGCAATAATACATACAAAATTAAGCCTTTGATAAAACTACTAACTTCTTTTTTTGAAATGCTAGAAAAACTATATACCAAAGATGGCACATAAAATAAACCAAATAATAAAGTTAGCAAACGTCCCATCACACTACCATAATGTCCATCTAAAATAAGTTGCACAAAAATAGATGTTAGTAAGACAATTCCGATATTTAAAATCAAGTAAGTTATGGTTGTATGAAATAAATCACGGAATATTTTTTGCATATATTCTTGAAATTTTAGCTCTGCATTTTGAATGGATTTGTAAATACTAATTAAAATTAACACTATGCTATAGGCAAACAAAAATCGGCAAATTGTCTCCATTTCGTTGTTATTTTGAGTCATTGGAGCAGTTAAAATTTGCATAAAAATAAAACTGATACCACCCGTTAGTCCATAACTGATTATTTTATTTTGTCTTTTAGTAAAAAATGTTTCTGTAAAAATAGTTCCCATCCCCCATATGATGCAAAATAAATAAATTTTTTCTAAAATTTCATTTGTATTTCTAGAAAAATTTTGGTCAATTGCAATCGTAAATAAAATTGTGAAAAATCCAATCAGAAACATAGTTAATGGAAATTTTTTCACCAATTCTTTAATTTCGTCTGACATGTTGGTAATTAAATCTTTGATTTTTTTCATTTCTCTTCCTCCCTATCTTACAAAATTCCTAAAAAATCTGCAATTCCATTTTTGGTCTTTTTTATACGAAAAAAATTATTTTCTAATTCTTTCTGTTTTATATGTTTGTGTCCAAATATTTCTTTCATGTTAATCCATGTTTTTATATCAATTTTATACATATTTCCATCTGAAAATCCAACTAAAATAAAAGCTAAAGCTCCTAATTCGTTGTATTCAATTAAAACTTGCCTTTGGTGGTCACTTAGGGCTTGATACGTGATATTAGTAGTTTCTGTAAATTTTGCGTCAAATACAACCGTTTTTCCACCTTTTATGGTGCCTTTAAAGTCCGGCTGAGCATTTTTTTCAAAAACAGCTTCGAAACGTCCATTTTCAATGTGTTTTAGAATTTTCATCGGTTCTGGTGTTTTTTCAATCCTTGCTAATTTATGGAAAGCATACCATTCTGCAATTGTTTCAATTTCTTGTTCAAAAATTTTGCCTCGTTCACGATTGACTTTTCCTTGTATTTGCCTAATTACACTTTTCGTTTTGAGTGCATTGTCTTTTAAAACTATTTTTTTATATTCTTCAATTGACATTCCCATTTTGGAAACTCCTTTTTTGTTTACTATATCATATAGAAAAATAAATTACAATATTTTGATAAACAAAAAGTCAGACTCAAGTGAGCCTGACTTTTTGCCATTAATATAAACTTTCCAAACATTTTTTTGCATATTCATAAAAATACCTGTGTAAAATAAAACATGTTTCAGATAAAGCAAATTTTTCCGTTTTCAGATCGTGGTCGAAATTCTCCAGTGGAACTTGCAAAAAATATTTGTCTCTTGAGCCAGAAAGATACTGTCTATAACATTCTGCATCAGCTGATAAATAATCAGCTCCTTTAAAATATCTCCTAAATTCAAAATCTTCTTCCTCTTTTGCCAACAGTTTTCTGATTTTGTCCGAGATAAAATCAGGAAGATTTGCATAAAAATGTAGTTCGAGCTCTTTTTCTTCGTACCTCTTAATCGCTTCTCGCAAGCCTGGTATCATTTTTTTTATCGGAGAAGGAAAATCTCCTGTCCAGGTTTCTGGAACATCATGGAAAATTCCCATCCAAAACATTTGAGTTGCTTTTCTCTCATCGGAAAACTGTTCTAAAACAGAAAAATAACCAAATAGTGCTGTGTCAAACAAATGTCCTAATACCGGACATTCTATTTGATAGCACATAACCGACCATCTGGTTTGATTCCGTAATTTAGATATTTCCTGTAATACCTTAAACACTTTAGAATTAACATGTTTAATTTCTTTTACTCCAGGCATATCTAAATAATCTTCCAAATAATCTGCAATTCTTTGCAAATGATTCGTATAGTCTTCTTCTTTGATGTTCGATTGAACTTCAACTAACTCTATCAATGTTGCAATCTTAGTTGCCACACGATATATCTTCATCTCATAGGTTCCAATTCCTTCTGAAATGAAATCTGAAAATTCCTTATCCGTAAGTTCACAAATAATTTGCTTGGTTGCATCAAAGAATACATCTTTTTCAAGTCCCCCTGTTTCGCATATTTCGTCAATTATGTGCTCCGGTCGATCAAAATAGACGTATACTTTTTGAAAAGCACGATATAATGCAATTTTAGGAAATAACTCCCATCGTATTTTTTTCCCTTTTTCCTCACAATAACTTGCTAAGATATAGGTTGAAAGACAATTTAAAGATTGCTTGGCCAGTTCGTTATACTTGTTTTCTGTTACGTATGAACTCCACCGTCTCAAGATATTTAATCTTTTGAAAACTTCATTCATGGCTTTCAAGTTGTTAAAATTGGAAAAATTGGATTGGTTCATATAGTTCCTCCTTTACTTGTCTCCTGCAAAAACTTGTTGTCACGCAAGAAAGACATCTAATAAAATTTATATTTTTATTGTATCATACTTTTATGTTTACTTCAATACCTTTATTTAAAGTTTTCCATTTTTATTTTTTTATAAGACAAACTTTCTATTTTATCGCCTAAAAATTCTTTCAACTTTTTCGGATTTTTGATTAATGTTTCTTTTTGTTCTTTTGTTAGGCTTTTTTTGATATGAAATTCTAATTTCGATGCTAACACTCTGTTTTCCGATTGCCAAGCAATTTCCAATTTTTGGGGCTTGTGGCGCAAAGTATATTTTGCACATTTTTCTCCAGACGAAAAATGCTCTTGCATGCGACGATTTAAATCAGTTGTAATTCCTGTATAAAGAGAGTTGTCAACACATCTAAGAATGTAGGTGTAATACATTTTTATTCCTCTATATTTTGATTACGTCATTTTTATTTTCAAATTCATTCATTATTTTACAAATGGTAAAAGATATATCACTACTGATATTACTCAAGTTTTTATTTTTCTGAATGGATCTAGCAAATGTTACCAATTCATAACGTATTCCTTCACCATCTAATTGATAAAAATATCTTTTATTTTCTGTTTGATTTTCAAATCTAATCTCAAAATAATCGGTTTTCCACCATGGCGCAGGAACATATATATATCCATCTGTACCTGTAATTACTAAGTCCCCCTCAGATTTTGCTTTTTCTGCAACTTTTATTGAAGCAACTGCATTATCATATACAAAATCGATTTTTGTAAAAGCATCCTGTTTATTTTCTTGATCTATAAAATTAGAAATAATTTTTTTACTTTTATAATTCGTCCCTAATATTTGAAAAACAGGTAATAATGCGGTTGGTCCCCAATCCTTTAAACTATTTATTTCTTGACTATTTTCTGTATTTTTAATACTTGAGCAAGTAGCATCTACTGAAACTATTTTTCCGATTTTCCCACTCTTTAATAAAAGTAATAATCTTGAATATGCTGTTGAATAAGCAGTTCTAATAGCTTCCATTAGAATACATCCATTTTTCTTTGATAACTCTACTAATTCCTTATATTTTTTTTCTTCTAAACAAATTGGTGATTCACAAAGTACATGTTTTCCTAATAATAGAGCTCTTTTTATTTGCTCATAATGTAATTCATATTTTGACTTTATATAAACTGCATCTACACTATTTATTAATTCTTCATAATTCTCTGTAACTAACTGCAAATTTTGAACTTCTTTACTCATATTTTCTTTATTATTTGTACAAATAGATGTTATTTCAACTCCATTTACATAACGGTCTTCCTTTTGAAATTTATTCATAGTTGGTGCATAATCTCCGACCATTCCTAAATTAATTGCTCTTTTTTCTGCTCTTATTTGGGAACTAGAAATTCCTTGTGTCCTCTCTAGATATATTACTTTACAGTACTCATTCAAATAATCAAATTTTCCTTGCCAATCAGATCCAACTGTAAAAATATCAATACCATATTTTTTTATGTCATCTATTTTTTGCCCTTCATATTCTTCAACTATTATCTTGTCCGCTAAATTAGTAGCTTTTACCGCTTCAATTCGTTCTATTAAAGATTGATGTATATTAATTTTTCCTCTTGTCTTATCAAAATCATCTGTCGTAATTCCAACAATTAAATAATCTCCTAATTCTTTTGCTCTTTTCAAAAGATTGATATGCCCATAGTGCAATAGATCATAAGTTCCATAAGTTATTACTTTAACCATACTCTTTCTCCTTATAATAAATTTCTTTCTTTCATATCTTTTAATGCTTCCACTAATATTTTATTATCATCAATTGTTAAATCTCCAATATGTCCAACTCTAAATAGTTTATCTTTCAATTCTCCTCCATTTGGGCATATCCATATATCATATTCTTCTTTTAATATTGTAAAAATACTATAGGCAGAAACATTTAAAGGATGTATTGGTGTTACAGAATTGGAAAGTGAACTTGATGTTATCTCTAAAGGCAAATCTTTAATTCTATCTCTAAAATCCTTAGCTAAGTTTGAAACTCTTTCTATTTCTGTTTGAAATCCACCATTTTTTTCTATTCCCTTTAATCGTGTATTTATTTGTATAAGCGTACCAACTGCTGGTGTAAATGGAGTTTGTCCTCTTTCTCCATCTTGTAATGCAATTTTTAAGTCAAAATACATACAATTTGAACAATTTTTATTTACTCTTTTTAATCCTTCTGGAGAAAGAACTATTATTGATATTCCTGGAGGACAAGCCAATGCTTTTTGAGAACCTGTTATCATTACTCCAACATTATTTTTTTCCATATCAAATGGATTTGCTAAAAAAGAACTAATAGCATCTACTACTAAAAATAAGTTGTTTCTTTTACAAAATTCACTAATTATATCAATATCATAAAAAATACCTGTTGAAGTTTCACATATGTTTACTAAAAAACCAGTATATCCTTTATTATCATATTCTTTTAGCATATTCTCTGTTAAGGTTTGACCAAATTTTAGATTAATTTCTGTATATTGTATTTTATGTAGATTGCAAAGTTCTACGAACCTATGTCCAAAACTACCTCCATTGACAATTAAAACTTTATCACTTTCATTAAACACATTCATTACAGTTGCCTCCATTGAAGCAGTTCCTGAACCTGTAATAAATACTACTCTTGAATTTTCTGGAGCATTAGCAAATCTTTTTATATAACTTTCATTTTCAAACATTAAATTAGAAAATTCTGTTGTCCTAAAATATGGAATTTGTTCATATCCAATTTTTCTGATTTCTTCATCCATTTGTACTGGACCTACTGTAAAATTTAACATAATAATCATCCTCACTTACTTTGTTTCTTTAAATCTAAAAATATTTTTCCCCATTCACAACATACCTTAAATCCAAGTTTATCATATAATCTAGTAGATTCTGTTGAATAATTTACTAAAAATACTTCTTTTCCTTCCTCAATTAAATCTTGACAAACTGCACTACACAACTTTTGTGCATAACCTTTTCCCCTATAATTTTCATCTGTAATCACATAACTCAACATTGCAACCTTTTTATTTTCAGCTCCAGTTCCAGCATGTGAAACAACCTTTCCATCTTTTCTGATTATATAGTTTCTTGCATATCCTTCTTTGTTTCGATTAATCATTTGTTCTTTTAAATCTTCTAATTCATATGAACTGCCTAAATCTTCATCTTGATACAATAATTTTGCTATTTGATAGAAATCCTCTTCTTTAGCAAGCTCAACATCTGTTCTATCAAAATCTCTCGTTGTCGACAATCTTCTAACCCAACCCGTCTCAATCAAATAATTTGATATATCCAAATTTTTATAAATGTCACATACAATAGTTTTTTCTCCACATATCATGGTAGGTTTTTCTTTATCTATTAAGTTTTTTATTTCTTCTACATCATAATCACAATGATTCGAAAAAATATGCATCCCTGAATAATATTTAAGAATTATTGAAGTTATGATAGAATTATTTGTCTGTATCCATATGCTAACATTTGGGTTTGAAAATTTATATTTTTCAAAATCCAAATATAAATACAAACATTTATCATAATTATTACCTATATATTCATTTATTTTTTTCTCATCATCAATACTTTTGCATTTAATAAGCATTTTCACATCCTCCTATACTCTATTATTTTCTTTCAAGTTTATTTTTCAATATTCCCACAATATAATTAAATGTCTCCAATTCAAATAGTTTAGAGCCTAATACATAAACTACTCCACCAATTACAATTTGCAGAATCAAAATACTAATATCATTTAATGCAAGGTATGAAATCGGATATATAATAATCACCATAAAAATAGCTAAAAATATAGCTGGTAAAATATCTTTTATTTGTTCTATATAGCCATAGTTTAATAATTTTTTATTTGGAAATGAGTTCATAATACTAGCCACAAAAACTGTATAGAACAACATTCCTAATGCTATTGCTAATACTCCAAAATTCATTGTACATAGTAATATAATAATCCCCATTATTTTTTTGACAACTTCTAATTTTAAAAATATATCACTTCTTCCAAGTGCTTTAATTGCATTTAAATTTGCTGTCTGTATTGGTTCAAATACATATACTAAACAAAATATCTGTAGAAAAATAACTGTTTGACTCCATTTTTCTGTTAAAAGTAAATTTACTAATGGTTTTGCTACTACTGCCAAGCCAAGCATTAGTGGCCACATAATATAACTACTGGTTTTTATAGCTCTTCTTGTCATTTTTTTTACTTTTTCTACATTCTTTTGTTCTTGTGACATAGCAGGTAACAAAACACTATCAATTGATGAATTAATATTACTAACAATCAAATTCGGAAATTGGGTTCCTTTATTATAATATGCTAAATCCGCTGATGAGTATAGTTTTCCTATTATCAATTCTCTAAGGTTACCATAAACTGAATGAAGTACTGAAGAAACCAATAACTTCCAGCCAAATGAAAATAATTCTTTTAATTTTTTAAATGAAAACATCTTTTTAGGACGCCATTTAACTGTAATCCACAATATTATTGTATCTATTATTGAATTTGTTAATTGCTGAGCAACAAGTGCCCAAACGCCATATCCTTTAAATGCCATATAGATTCCTATAACTGCTGCCATAATTGTTCCTCCTAGTGTTGCAAAGAAAAATCTCTTAAAAAGCATTTTTTTTGACACATAGGCTTGTTGAACATTTTTTAACGATGAAATTACAACTGTTAAGCTTAATACTCTAATAACAGATGTTAGCTGCTCATTCTCATAAAATTTTGCAATAATTGGTGCTGTTACAAATAGAATCCCGTAAATGCCTGCACACATTACTATATTAAAATAAAAAACACTCGAAAACTCTAAATCACCTGCATCTTTTTTTTGGACTAATGCACTTCCCATTCCACTATCTACAAATACTTGGCTAATTGTAATAAATATTGCTACCATACTAATAATACCGTAATCTGTAGGTTCTAATAATCTAGCTAATACAATTGAAACAACCAAAGAAACCACTTGAGCTCCACATCTTTCAGCAAATCGCCAAAAAAAACCTGATATTGTTTTAGATTTTATTTGTTCATTATTATCCATTTGTTCCCCTATCTTTATAATCTTTCATTATATAATTTATGATATTTTCCCCAGCTGTACTTTGCTTTGGAATAATTTTCTCCATGGCTTTTCTTCTTTTTTCATATAAGTCATCATTTCCATTAATCAAGTCATTTAACTTGCTTTCAACATCCTTCCATACCTCCACTTGATATAAGGAAGAAACCATTATTTTTCCATCTTCTAAATACCCTTTAGCATTATCTGATAAAATAATTGGTTTTCCTGTTGCAAAAAATTCCATTAATAAAGACGTAGTATCTGCTACTAATATATCTGTTTTCTTTAAAGTTGGTAAATAATCTTTTTCATAATCTATATTCAAATTACTAATGCTTGACATTTCTTTTTTTATTTCTTTTATTTCTTCTTGTGTCTTTATTTTTTCCTCTATTAAAGTTTCAAACATTAATGGATGTGGTCTAAAAATAAAATTTAATTCTCGATGCATTTTCATAAATTCTATAAATTTATCATAATATTCTAAAAAATGACTGCATTTCTGACCTTTAATCGTAGTATTAAATTCCCAACGTGGCATCCATGTAATCGTAATATTTTCCTTATTCCAATTTTTATCACAAGAACTATTTGGGTATAATAAATCAAATCTAGGAAATCCCAAATATTCAAATTTATTGTGTTTGAATAAATATTGACACAGATAAGAATTTTTTACTTTTTTTAATAAATTTTTACTTTGAACAAAAGTCACATAAGTTTGTAATAAAAAGTTAGCTTTAAAAACACTATTAAAAATCACTCCACCATTTAATGTAAAACCATATGGTATATAACATATTTTTGCATATTGACAAACTGTATTACTTTTATATTCATCTGGATATTGAGTATTATAAGGTCTTGTATAAAAAACATAATCTGGATTATATTCTCTTAAATTAAACCAATTTCCCTCTTCCAGTTTAGTATTTATTGCATTCACATTTTCTTTTTTTAACATCTCATATGCTTCATTAACACCATCTTCACTAGCTTCATATATAAGTGTACTAGTACTTTTAGGCTTTGGAACACAAACGATCAATGGATTCAGTCCCATTTTTTTTGCAGATTCATATACTGTTTTCAGCGAATTCCAAGTTTCTGGAAATTGAAGAATAAATGCAATTTTGAGGTTATTTGATTTTTCCTGACTTTCAATCTTTTTTAATGACTTTCTATATGTATTAATTTCTTTTCTAAAAACAAGTTCTTCTTTTACTGTCTTGGGAATGCACTTTTTTATTATATTTTTTAACAATTTTTTTACTTCCTGCATAACTCTAACTCCTAATTTTTATCTATTCTGATAACAAAAAATTAAATCATCTATTCTATTTAAAATTCTAATATTCTTCTTTTACTTTCCAAGCCTTAAACTCATGTGTTTCTCTTTTTTCTTCTGGCGGTAATTCCATATAATTTCCATAATCTTTTTTCAAAACAGTATCGTAATCTCGCACACCATTTATCTTTAAGCCTTCAAAATCATATAATGCATTTTGTAATAATAATTGCTTATTGATTTTTTTATTCGGAGAACTATCCCACTTCCAAATAGTATTATCAACATATTCACTTTGTTCAAAATCATATTTAGAACAATACTGAATGTATTTTTCAATCAATTTATTATAATTCACTATTTTAAAACATTTCGTTATAAGCATCTTTAAAAATTTCTTTAATTTGTTTGAAGAATAGATTTTCAATTTTCTTACCTGACTTCTTTTCCAGCAAAAAAGTGATCTATAAAATTCTATTTTTTTTAAATATTGCTTTATATCTTCTTTTTCTGGCAAACCATCTAATGGAAAAATATCAATCCATAAATTTGTATCATATGCTAGTTTTGCTTCAACTGCAATATTTTTATTGACAATTTTTAAATACGGACTATCTGAATTTGAAATTTCCCAACCAATTGCTTCAATATTTTCAGCAATACGATTGTCTTTTTTTAAAATCTCTACCAATCGATTATATTCTGGACGTGCTATTACTAAATCAATATCATCATCCCAAGGAATAAAGCCTTTATGACGAACTGCACCTAATAATGTGCCATATGCAACATAATATTGAATTCCATTTTTCTCAAAGAATTGTATTACTTTTTTTAAAATTTCTAACTCTTCTTTTTGTATTTCTCGTAATGATAAATATTTTTTCTCCATAAAATTTACTCCTTTTTATCCATTCTATTTCATAAAAAATAATACTTTTAATCTATTTTTCAACCCAATTTTTTGTCTTAACAATCCATTTTTTATATACTCTTTGGCTATTTTTTTATACTTGGTAAAATCAATTGTTAAGTTCTCTTTTTTAGCCAATTTTTCATATAAATGTATTTTACCAATAAATTCAGCTTGCTGATAAAATCTTTCTTTAATATCAAGATTATTTTTTTCTAAAATTTGATCTATTTTTATCATAGCATCTAGCATTGTTATTTTTTTGGGTAAATTAAACTTATGTAATGCACTACTTTCTCTTCCTACTTCATAAAAATATAAATACTCTTCTACAAAAGCAATTGTTTCCATCTTATCTAAACATTCAAAATTAAACACAGCATCTTCATAAATTTTTATGGATTCATCAAATCTGATATTTTTCAAGAATTCTCTTTTTATCAATTTATTCCATACAGCAAAATTAGCATTCTTACATTCAAACATCTTTTTCATAATTGTATTTTTATCATTCTTTTTTTCGCAAAACAATTGTGTATTAACCGTTGTATTTTCCTTATTGTTGATATAAACATAATTACAAAAGCACATGTCTGAATTTGTCTCAATCATCTGATTCATTAGTTTTTTATACATATTTTCATTAATACAGTCATCACTATCCACAAAGCCAATATATTTTCCAGTCGCTATTTCTAGTCCAACATTTCTAGCGCTAGATACTCCACCATTTTCTTTATGAATTACTTTCACCCTATAATCCTTTTTCGCCCATTCGTCACATTTTTTTCCTGAATGATCCGTTGAACCATCATCAATCAAAAGTATTTCTAAATTCTCATGCGTTTGTTTTATAATACTTTCCACACATTTATCCAAATACTCCTCTATATTATAGACTGGTACAATTACACTTATCAAATTATCATTCACCTAAATTATTCCTCCAATTTCACACATTACATACGAAATCTAATTGCTTTACTAAGTAATTTCCATACTATATAATTATATTTCCTAAATGCAATTTCAAAATATTTTTCGTACTGATTCAAATTCACTTTACAGTGATTATCAAATTGTTTCATAAAATCACACGCACATAAAAATACTTGTTTCCTAATCTTTTCATCCAATCCTCTCGTTCGAGACCACAACATAGTTCCAAACTCATTTTGTAAAATTTTATATAAAACTTCATCATTTTTTAATCCAATTTTATTGGATAAATCATATAACTTTAATGCTAAAAAATATTGATCTAAGCACTTTTCATCTGCATTTTTTTCAACTTTTTTTGAAATATTCGTCTCATGCTGAATATAATGATATAATGGCTCATTTAAAAAGTCAAATCTCTTACATTTTCTGTAAATAATCACTCTCGTAATCATATCTTCATACCAAAAATTTTCTGAAAATCGAAAATTATCAAATAAACTATTTTTTATTACAGCTCCCCAAACAAATCCATCAAGTTCCAATATTTCATTTCTCAATCCATTCTCCACAGACAAATTTTGATGCAAAATTTTATGTTTTTCTTTTCCATTCAACATTTCCCAATAATAACCGCATTTTACCATATCTGCTTTATTCTCAAAAGCTCTTAATAACAATTTTTCTACATAATTTGTCTCTACATAATCATCACTATCGATAAAACCAATATACGTTCCGTCTAGCATGGTTTATTCCCGTGTTTCTTGCTTTTCCAGCCCCTCCATTTTCTTGTTCTAACACAATTATCTGACTATATTTTTGCTCATAATCCTTTAAAATCTCATTTGAAGCATCTGTAGAACCATCGTTTACTAAAATTACCTCAAATGTATATTGCGTTTTTTGATTTATAATAGAATTCAAACACATTTCCAAGGTTTTCTCTGCATTAAAAATAGGAATAATAATACTCAAATCAATCAAATCATCAAAATTTACTTCTCTTTTTAAACTTTCTTCATTATAAATCTCTTTCCCAATATCAAACTGAAAAATTTGACTTTTGGCCTTTTCAACATCTGCTTTGTATTCAATTTTTGAAATGATTGGTAGCATTAATTCAATTAACATCACAACTATTTTTTTTATCCATCGTTTTAATTTACCCATCCATTACCTCATACAATTTTTCTAACTCTTCCTTATTTTCCCTATTATTTTCTTCTTTCAAATTTTCTACAAATTGTTCTGCTATTCCATCTTTATTTTCAATTATCTCTACTATTTTATTATACATGATTTCGTTGTTTTTGGCAAGATATCCATTGACCCCATTTAAAATTTGTTCTTGAAAAGCAGGAATTTCACTTACTACGATTGGTTTGGCTAACATTTTTGCCTCATAAACAGTTATTCCAAAACCTTCAATTTTCGATGTTTGAACATATATATCACAATTTTTCATCCATTTATATGGATTTTTCTGCGCTCCTAACAAAATAAACTTATCTTGCAAATCATATTCTATTATTTTCTTTTTTAAATTTTCCTTTTCAACTCCATCTCCAATTATATACCATTTCACATCATAATTGTGCTCTATCAACATATTACATACAGTAATTGCATTTTCTAACCCTTTTTCTGGTACTAATCTTCCTACTGTAACCAGCATCACCTTCTCATTTTTCTCTATATCCAATTTTTCTTCTGCCATTTGCTCAATTATTTTTTTAGAAACCATATTTTTAATCACTAAAAACTTTTCCTCATATTCTGGAAAAATACTAATTAATGAGTTTTTTGCATGTTCTGATACTGTTGCAATTTTATTATACTTGGCAAAATACTTTTTATCGCTCTTATAATCATATGGATACTTACTATAATCTGTATGAATAAAACCAATTTTATTTTTTGCCTTAACTTTATCTACATTAAAATAAATTGTCTTTCTTTCAAGAAAACCAATGGATGTATCATACTCTTCTCTAAAATTATCAAACATATATTGCACATGTTCCCAACCAATATAAAATTTTCCCATTAATTTACCATACAAACATTTCACCAAATACATGAAACTATGATAAAACCTTTTAAAATCTAGTTTTAAAAGAAATTTAAGAGGAGCAAACTTTCTATTTTGGCTAAAAATTTTATAATTTTCAGATGATTTCAAAAGATTTACTTCTCGTGGCAAAAACTCAATAAAATCCCCTTCTGGTTCAAATAAAAACAAATCAACATCATATTTCTCATAATCTAGCATTGATAAAATCGTAAGCAAGCTTTTTTCTGCTCCTCCAATTCTCAATGATTCCATAATAAAGAGTACCTTTTTCTTTTTCATTTTCTTCCTCTCTTTACTTTCTAAATAATGTACGTAATATCTTAAATAAACATTTATACACAAAAATAATTCCATCATCAATTTTAAAAATTATTTTATCTAAAATTGTATTATCCAATGGTTTATCTTCCTCTATCAGCATATTTTTTAAACTATGTGAAAAGACTTCCAGTTCTGTTAATTTTAAATCATCCTGCTTGTCAAAAATCAGTTCTAATTTTTGAATTTGTTTTAATCTCAAATCTCTCAGTTGATAAATGTAATTTTTCAGTTCAATTGAAAAAGTGCTTTCTTTTTCATCTGCTATTAATCTTACTTTCGTCTTATTTGTTTTACACTTGACATACTGATAGATGTTAATTTCATCAATATCTACTTTTTCATCAAATATGATTTGTATCCTTTTTTCCTCATCTTCACAAGCAAATTCCATATAACCCAAATCCATAATTTCCGGTTTCGTCTCACCTTCCAGAATATTAGAACTATCAAACAACATAAAATCCTTTAAATAGCTAATCTCTCCAGAAGAAGAGCTTAATTTAGAACCATATAATAAATTATCTGTTCTTCTTGAAAAAAAGACTTGATCACTATTGATAATTCGATAAACTCTACTATAAATAGACTGGCTGACATGTTTTGTCATAGCCTTAAATAATGGATTGCATAACAAAAATTTATTTTTTACAACAAACGAAATATCCATACTAATTCTATTTTTCCAATCATAATATGGATTATAACAATCATAAAGCGATACTGCATTTTTGTTGAATTTTGTTCTTAACAAACGATGGGTCTTAAAATCATCCACACCAAAAAATTCCGTTGGATAGGCAAATGCTTTTAATACAACTGGATGATACGTAGTGTATTGATTTAACATCTTCCCCATTGCCCTTTCAAAACTCAAATGTAATGCTCTATGATCGGCATGCTCATCGTAATCAACACAAATTAAAATATCTGCTCTCTCCTCTTCTAATA